>JAQGHS010001031.1 GCA_028291605.1 Planctomycetaceae bacterium
GCGGGGCTCTATTCGGAAGTCCTGACGTTCGCCAGTAACCTCAATCTGGCCGATCTGCTGGACTGGGAACCGATCACTCTGCGAGACGGCCAGGGCCGGGCGATGGCCACGGTGGCGGGCTTGCTGGTGATCCTGTATCGGCTGAGTCCGCGGCGTGTCAGCCTGGGAGAATTTTTGTTGCTCGCCGGATTGGGTGCCTGGGCCTTGTGGGCCAGTCGCATGCTGGTCTGGTTTGCGATTCCTGCCGCTTACTACACCGCGTTGCATTGGAACGCCGTCAGCCTGCGTCGTCAGCCGAAGGCGGAAAAGTTTGTGATGCCTCATCGAGCGGGGATGTGGACTGTCGTCGCGGTCGGGGCGTGCTGGATTGGATTTGCCTTGTCGCCGATCGGCGTCTTCGCCATGCATCGGAAACAGTTGCCGCTGAAGAATTCAGTCTCCGCTGATACGCCCATTGGGGCGGTCGAATACCTGTTGAAGCAGAAAACACCGTTAAAGGGGCAGGTTTTTAACTCGTACGAGTGGGGCGATTACCTGCTGTGGGCGGGGCCGAAGAATCTGCAGTTGTTTGTGAATTCACACGTGCACGTCATCCCGCGTGAGATCTGGCAGTCGTACCTGAGTATCAGCCGGGCGAGTTCCAGTTGGGATGACCAATTGGATCGTTATGGAGTCAATTACGTGGTCATCGATCATCGCGTCTTGAGCGGATTGATGAGTCAGTTGAAGGCCGATGAACGCTGGCGCCTGGGTTACAAGGACGGGATTGCGGCGGTCTTCATCCGGAAGAAGTTGATTTGATTGGGAAAAAATCTTCTTAGGCGAGCGTCCGGCGTGAGCCGGATGGTTGTCTTGCGGTTGCGAAAACACTCAGTGTGATTTCCAGATCAGACTGGTGAGCCGGGTGCCGAGAGGCCCCGGACCGAGTGTCGACTTACGAAAACGAATTGTCCGGGGCCTTACGGCACCCGGCTCACCCGATCAATTTTTTTGTGACGTCCCTGGTTGATTGACCGTCGCTAACAACCATCCGGCTTACGCCGGACGCTCGCCTAAAAAGCCACTACTATGCCAACTTCACGTATCTCCAAATTGCTGCCTGTGTTCCTCGCCGTTCAAGTTGCGGTGGTGATCGCCTTTGGTGTCGGCTTTGCCCGGAATTCGTCGGACGCCACGCTGCGGCTGGAACAGATCCGTAAGGGGCGGATTGACTTTCCTCCGATGAAGATCACGCGAGAAGAACCGCTGCGGATCACTCCGTTGTATGACGATCACGACATGATCAACGACGAGGATCTCGCCGCCGTGTTGCGACAGATTCAGCCGCGGTTTCCCGCCCAGAAGATGAAGCCGAATTACGTTGAGCATGCGTTACGCGTGTGGGGCGTTGATGCGGAATTCCGGGACCCCAAGGTGATGTCGGGTCGCAAGATGGTCGATTTTCTTTTGAATAACGCCCAGTACGTTGCCTCCTGGGGGACGGAGATTGCTCCCATCCTGCAAGAAGAAGAAACGGGCGTCTCCATTCGTTGGGGCAAGGATGAAGGGGCTTCAGTCCATCACGATCACCTTCTGGCATGCCTCACGGAAGCGGGCATCTCGCTGAAGGAACCGGTCTACACGCCGTCACATCGCGAGAAAACGATCAACGACATCCTGCAGCAGGCACTGCGCGATTTCCGTCTGGATGAACGCGAAACCGAATGGTCGGTCCTGGCGTATGGCCTGTGGCTGCCTCCGGAAGGCAAATGGAAGAACAACGCCGGCCGGGAAATCACGTTTGATATGCTCGCCGATCGCCTGATTCGCGGGGCCCTGCCGCTGGGTGTGTGCCATGGGACTCACCGGCTGTATTCGTTGATGGCCCTCGTTCGCTTAGACGACGAATTCAATGGCCAACTGATCCGCAAAGACACTCGCGAGAAGATCATGACCCATCTTAAGAAGGTCCGGGACATCATCATCGTGTCGCAGTTTCCCGATGGCCACTGGGCGTCGAACTGGCCGGAGGGAGCCGACTCGGTCAAGAAGCCGGTGGAGGACGAACTGTTCCGGCAGGTGATTGCGACCGGCCATCATCTGGAATGGCTCGCCATCGCCCCGGAAGAGCTGCACCCGCCGCGCGAAAAACTGCACCTGGCAGCGAAGTGGCTGATTAAAACGACCAAGGCCCAGAAACGCTCGGAAATCCTGGAGAAATACACGTTCTTCAGTCACGTGGGTAACGCGTTAGCCCTGTGGCGACACACACGCCCGGCCGACTTCTGGAAGCAATGGGAAGGGGCCCATGCCGACGAGGGAACGCAAGTCGAACCCGAACCATTAGCAGTTCCCGCGAAGGCGAAACCGGAAGCCCACTAGAGTGCGTCGCTGTGTCGTGGGACGGGTCTCCAGGCCCGTCCGTCCAGCAAGCACGACACTCGTGATCGCTCGAAGCTAAGTAAGAGCGCAAGATAAGCGGAGCAGGTGAGCCCGGCGGCGTAAGCCCCGGGGTAGGGTGGCGAGGTGGAGTTCAAATTGACGTCTGTGAATTCTGTTACACCAATTCACTGTGCTGATCTGTCAACGGGAGTCGTTACCCTACCCCCGCCCTTACGGGACGCGGCTCACCAATCTGAATTCTTCTTCTCACTCATGTGAAACTACAGTGCGCGGCAGGACGGACGGGCTGGGGACCCATCCCACGGGCGGGTTTTCGGTATAATCAACCATTATGCCCGAGCAACTCAAACTTCTGATCCGGTCCGGCCACCCCATCATCGCCATTGAAACCGGCGATGAACCGCGCGCGATGGATCTCATCAACAAGGTCGCCGATGATTTGCAGGTTCCGGCGACTGTCTGGTCGATGACTTCCGGGTTGATCTGTAACAACAAAGGGACGATCGAACGGCTGGTGAGCGACGGCAAACCGTTGCACGCCTTGCAGACGATTAAGGAGTCCTCGCTGTGCGGAATCTATATCTTCAAGGATCTCGGGGCACATCTCAAAGACCTGACGATGTTGCGTTTGATGCGTGACATTCACAATGAATTCACGCTCAATCGATCGACCTTGTTCCTGGTCGATTCCGCTCCGCTACCCGACGCCGTGCGACGCTTCACGCTGCCTTATGAAATCAAGCCACCCTCGTTCGAAGAGCTGGAGTTGGTGGTTCGCAATACGTTCCGCAAGATCGCCGCCGAATCGATCTACGAAGTCAAAGCAGAAATTACCAAGCGGCAGATGGAGCAACTGGTGCAGTCGCTGCGTGGTTTGAGTTGCTCCGAAGCGTCGCGCGTGGTGGCGTCGGTCATCTATCAGGATTACAAGCTCGACGGCGGCGATTTGGCGCAGATCATTGATGCGAAGCGGCGGGTCCTGGCGTCCGCCGGATGCCTGGAATCGGTGGCCGTCGATCGCGCGGCTGAGGACATCGGCGGACTGACGAATCTCAAGTCCTGGTTGAAAGTGCGGCGGGGCAGTTATTCCGATCGGGCTCGAGAATATGGTCTGGAACCGCCTCGCGGGATTTTACTGTTGGGTGTCCAGGGCTGCGGCAAGAGTCTGTGTGCAAAAGCGGTCGCGGCGGATTGGAATATGCCGCTGCTGAAACTCGATCCGGGCGTGCTCTATCAGAAATTCGTGGGCGAAAGCGAAGGCCAACTGCGTCAAGCATTGCGGCAGGCCGAGGCGATGGCTCCGGTGATCCTGTGGGTTGATGAGATCGAGAAAGCGTTCGCGTCGGCCAATGCCAGTTCTGCCGATGGCGGTCTGTCGCAGCGGATGTTTGGCACGTTGCTCTCGTGGATGCAGGAGCATCGTCATCCGATCTTTCTCATCGCCACGGCAAACAACATTGAAGCGTTGCCGCCAGAACTGATGCGGAAGGGTCGCTTTGACGAGATCTTTTTCGTCGATCTGCCCAACGCCGCGAATCGCGAGGGGATCCTGAGAATCCATCTGCAACGCCGCAAGCGCGACCCCGCCGACTTTGATCTCGAGGCACTGGCCGAGGCCGCCGACGGCTTCAGCGGAGCCGAGCTCGAGCAGGTGATTATGTCGTCTCTCTACCGAGCCTTCGCCGAAGACAGCGAACTAGAGACCCGCCACATCCTCGCCGAAATCGCCGCAACTCGCCCGCTGTCGGTGGTTCTCGGCGAGAAAATTGCGAACCTGCGAGCCTGGGCGAAGGAACGTTGCGTCGAGGCGGATTGAGCTCGCAAGGTATTTCGTAGCAGAACTCGCCAAGAGTTCTGGCCGCATTGGTCTACGCCGTGAAGGAGATTTCGACGCCATGGGAGGGTGAGGCTCCCGCCAGACTATGCGGTTCGGCAGGAGTTCGACCCGAATCACCGAGTTGCGTAATGGTAACGAGCCCCGAAGTCTTGGCGACTTCGGCTACGTCGCACCCTTCACGGCACAATTCCCGCAAAAACTTCGAAAAATCGCTGGATCCCGCAACCAGGCTCCCAGCCACGACAAGGCCAACAGCACGGATGGAAACGCATAATCCACGTGATGAGCCATGTGAATACAGATGACACCGCCCCAGAAGCTGCTCGTCAGCAGGATGCCCAGCGAGGTTGTCCTGGGAATCAGCAGCAATACCGCCGTGATTAACTCACCCCAGCCGATCAGCTGCATCTGCTGCGATAGCCCGAATTCGCTCATCTTCTGCACGACGTCGGGCGGTGAGAAACCAAACACTTTGCCCGATCCGGCGAAGATCATCAATCCGCCAATCAGAAGATGCAAAAAGTACCCACCACCCACGGAAACTCGACGTTGAATCGACACGATCATGCTCCTTGAAGATTGTGCGGCTGGAAGTCACACGAGGGCTCACAACATGGTGAGCTGTGGACGTGATCAAAGCCGCAATTGGAATTTGTCGGCCGGGATGGGTGACACACCCTCCCGGCGCGACTGGATTTCGGGAGCCTCGCCCTCCCTTCTCAAACACGCTCTTAGGCCAAATCAAACAGCAGCAGTTCTGCCCCTGCATTGGCAGTGACCGTCAACTGCTCTTCGTTACTCAGCGCGAGTGCATCACCAGCGACGAGTTCCAACCCCTCTGCAGTCACGCGACCTCGCAACACTTGCAGCCAGCCGTGACGGCCGCTGGCAAACGGTCGAGTTAATGTCTCACCGGCCTTGAGCCCGGCCAGAAACAAGGCAGCATCCTGATGAATGACCAACGAACCTTCGCGGCCGTCGCGTGACGCGACGACTCGCCAACGCCCGTCCTGTTCGGTGGCATCGAACTGCTTCTGTTCGTAGCTCGGCGGCAGGCCCGGACGTTCCGGTTGCAACCAGATTTGATACAGATGCACGGCTTCCGACGCGGACGGATTGAATTCGCTGTGGCGGATTCCCGTCCCGGCAGTCATGCGTTGCAGTTCGCCCGGCTTCAGGATTTCGCCATTCCCCAGGCTGTCACGATGCTCCAAGGCTCCTTCCAGGACGAGAGTCACGATTTCCATATCACGATGCCCGTGCATGCCAAACCCCTGGCCGGGATCGACACGGTCTTCATTGATGACTCGCAGGGCACGAAATCCCATTCGAGCCGGATCGTAATAGTCCCCAAACGAGAAGGAGTGATACGTATCCAACCACCCGTGATTGAGGTGCCCGCGGTCCTGTCCTCGACGAACTTCTTTCATGATCAGACTCCTGATAGGTGACCCGCAAGTGATATGATAGTCAATAATTGACTAGTCAATTATATGACGTGTATTTATTACGATGCCCATTAATAGTCTTTGGAGAGTTTACTCCGGGTGCTCACTGGCGTGGCAGCGGAGTTGTTCCAGCAGTCGAATCAGTTCCCGCCGATCCCCTTGCGACAGGGGCTGCATGATCTCCTCGTGGAGGTCATTCAGCGGCTGATCAATTTTACTCAGCAACTCCAGTGCCGGATCGGTGATTCCCACATAAATCACGCGGCGATCCGTTGTCGATCGTTCACGGCAGACCCAGCCCGCTTTCTCCAGCCGATCGATCAATCCTGTAATTCCAGGCACAGGACTGATCGTTCGGCTGGCGACTTCCAGAATTGGCAGGGGGTGACCCTCACCCCGTAAAATCCGCAAGATGTTGTATTGGCAGCCAGTCAGGCCGAACTCGGCCAGCATCCGCTCACCCCGGATCTGCAACTGCGAATGGGTCCGCACGAGATTCAGCCAGGCCTCTTGAGCCAAGGACTCGAAAGGCTTTTTCTTTTTGAGCTCGTGCTGGAGCTTTCCGGCGGACGGTATCGAGTTGTCTGGCTTCTTGTTGCTGCTCATGTAATTAGTTTATACGTCATCTATTTTGGAGTCAAGTGATTTTTTCGACAAGGCGAGCGTCCGGCGTAAGCCGGATGGTTGTTAGCGACTGACAATCAACCACAAATGCGTATTCCTCCGATAACCAGGCGAGCCCGGCGGCGTAAGCCCCGGGATTCTTTTGGACGGGGGTGATTCATCACCGCAATCCCAATTGGGGGGAGACGAAGAATCCCGGGGCTTACGCCACCGGGCTCGCCTGGCTGTGGGTTTAGGTGGCGGCTGTTTTGACGCTTGTAACTCGCAAAAAACCATCCGGCTTACGCCGGACGCTCGCCTAGCCCGCGAAACAACTGACGCCGTAGCGGATTGTCTCGTGAAGTGAATTGCTCGCCCGTTTGCAGGGGTGCCTCAAGCGGCTTGGCCATCATGTTGAATTTGGCGTCGGTGTCATCGGCGATGCTGACGAGCAGAGCCTCCGGGGTGTGGGGGGCGATGGGCGACCCCCATTCCGGCAGATTGTGGTGCGAGACGATGATGTGTTCGAGGCGAAGCAGTGTCTCGGGATTCAGATCGGGGGTGCTCTGGGCCTGTTCGCGGATCATGTCGCGACCGAGCAGAATGTGGCCGATCAGGCGGCCGGCGGGGGTGTATTCGGCGCCGCTGGATTGATGGTCGAGTTCGAGCGTCTTGCCGATGTCGTGGAGAATGGCTCCCGCGATGACCAGCGATTTGGAGAGCGGGGGCTGCATTTCGGGGTAGTAAGCGAGGTATTTGTCGGCCAGGTAGACCGCGGTTCGCGTCACCGACAGAACATGTTCCAGATATCCGCCGATAAACGCATGATGATTGCGCGAGGCAGCCGACATCCGCTTGATGAGGTCCGCGTGTTCCTGTAACAGGGCGACCACCAGTTGACTGAGCGGTTTCTCCGAGATTTGTTCTTCGCCAATTTGCAGGAGTTCTGCGAACATCTCGTCGGTGTCGAAGCGGCTGTGTTCGTAGAATAGATCGGGGCTGAAACCTTGGGCGTTGTCTGCCGGCTCGACCAGCCGAATGCGGTCGATTTCGATTTGCGGGCCGTATTGATTCTCGGAGTAGTTGCACCGCACCTTGTAGAATTCGCCGACCGCCCACTTGCCTTCGCAGTCGGCGAACCACCCGGTGTCGCTCCAGATCATGGAGGTGGCCGTGCGTTTGCTGTCGCGGAAATTGACGCGATAGTACGGCTTGCCGTCGCGCGTCTGCGATTTGTCCTTGGTCGCCAAGAGGACGAAACAGTCTCCTTGTTCACCGGAAACCAGGTCCGACAAGGCGACAATGGTGGAAATGAGCGGCGGCATGATGATTGACGATGTGCGGCAATTGGGAAGAACAGGGGGCAGGGACGACCGATGTTGTCCGACCCCGAACAGAATTCTACTGTTTTGGTTGTGTGTTCTGTAGCCTGACTCTCTGAGTCGGGACTTCTTCGTATCCCATACACCCGACTCGGAGAGTCGGGCTACGGGTTTGCAACGACGAACGTTGATTGACCCTGCTTCGGGGGCGCCCTAAAGTAACTGGACGGAGTTTTTCCGGTTTGAGTGCGTTTTTCGGGAGTTTGCACGTGGCCAAGGCTTGGGGTGGAGCATTTTCGCAGGCGACTGATCCGCGCGTCGAGAAATTCACCGAATCGATCAGTTTTGATGCCCGCCTTGCGGAGGTCGACATCCGCGGCTCGCAGGCTCATGCGCGGATGCTGGCGGAGGTTGGATTGATCTCGGCCGCCGAACGTGATGCGATCATCACGACCCTGGATGAAATTGGCAGCGAGATCTCTCAAGGCAAGATGGTCTGGAAGATCGAGCTCGAAGACATCCACATGCACATCGAGTCGGCTCTCATCGTCCGCCTGGGTGATACGGGCCGCAAACTGCACACCGGTCGGAGCCGCAATGATCAGGTGGCGACCGACCTCAAGTTGTGGGTCCGCGGTGCCATCGATGAGCTCGACGAATTGCTGGCGGATGTGCAGCGGGCGTTTGTGGGACGGTCGGAGGCCGATCAGGATGTCGTGCTGCCGGGATACACCCATCTGCAGCGGGCTCAGCCGGTGATGGCCGTTCATTATTGGTTGGCGTATTGCGAGAAGTTTGCTCGTGACCGCGAACGTCTGGCAGATTGCCGGAAGCGGGTGAATATCTCGCCGTTGGGAGCGGCGGCCCTCGCGGGTTCTTCGCTGCCGATCGACCGGCATTTGTCGGCGAAATTGCTGGGATTTGACGGGGTCGCGGCCAACAGCCTGGATGTCTCGAGCGATCGCGATTTTGAGATTGAATTCGTCTCGACGCTGGCCTTGATCGCGGCTCATTTGAGTACCTGGGCTGAAGAGTGGATCCTGTGGTGCAC
>JAQGHS010001044.1 GCA_028291605.1 Planctomycetaceae bacterium
CGACCGGCATTTACGCCTTGCAGCCGGGATTGCGAACTGTCGCCGCGCTGAAGAATCATGTTACCTTGCCGCAGACGTTCACGCAGGCTGGGTATCACACCTTCACTTGTGGCAAGATCTATCACGACAGCTCGATTGGCCCGGCCGATCAGCCACGAGAATTCAATCGATGGGGGCCGTCGCCAGGGATGCCCCGACCGCATAAAAAGTTTGTGGAGACACCCGCTCCGCATCCATTGGTCGACTGGGGAGTTTTTCCTGCGGATGACCATCTCCAAGCTGATTGGCAGATTGCCGACGCTGCGATTGCGCAGCTCAATTCGCTACCCAAAGATCGGCCGTTTTTTGTTGCCGTCGGGTTTCGATTGCCGCATGTGCCGTGTTATGCCTCGCAGAAATGGTTCGATCAGTATCCCATGGATCAACTGCAACTGCCACCGTACAAGGCCGATGATCGCGATGATCTGCCGCGGTTTGCCAGCTATCTGCATTGGAAATTGCCCGAGCCTCGTCTGAAATTCCTCGTCGAACACGATCAATGGAAGCCCCTCGTTCGCGCCTATCTGGCATCGATCAGCTTGATGGACAGCCAGGTGGGGCGAGTGCTGGATGTTCTGCACGCGACGGGACGCTCGGAAGAGACCATCGTCGTGCTGTGGTCCGATCACGGCTGGCATCTGGGAGAGAAGGGGATCACGGGGAAGAACACGCTGTGGGAACGATCGACCCGCGTGCCGCTGATTTTTGCCGGTCCAGGAACGGCAAAAGGTGCGTGCTGCACTCGTCCTGTCGAATTGCTGGATGTCTTTCCGACCTTGCTTGAGTTGTGCCGGTTTGAACGGCGAAGTGACTTGGAAGGACACAGCCTGGTTCCGCAGTTGCAGGACGCCACTGCGGATCGTCCCTGGCCGGCGATCACGACGCACAATCAGAATAATCACGCGGTGCGCAACGAGCACTGGCGATTCATCCGCTATGCGGATGGTTCAGAAGAACTCTACGATCTGCGGAACGACCCCAATGAGTGGACGAATCTGGCGAAAGACCCAAAGCAGGCTGAGACGATTCGACAACTGGCCGACTGGTTGCCCAAGCGGAATGCGCTGCCTGTTCCGGGGAGTGCATCGCGCCTGTTGACCTACGAAAATGGCGTGGCGACTTGGGAAGGGGAGCGGATTGATCCAAAGGCAGAACTGCCGGATTAGAAAAGACAAGGCGAGCGTCCGGCGTAAGCCGGACGGTTGTTTGCGACTGTCGAACAACGTTGTACTCGATTCAAATCATTCGACTGTGTGCCACGGCGAAATGTGAGACATACGACGGTGAATCGGTTCGATTCGCTCTCGCGTTAGAGTCACGCGGAAAAGTTGACTGAACGCGTATAACAACCATCCGGCTTACGCCGGACGCTCGCCTTGTTCATCAATATTTCGGTACCGTTGGGCGGGGTCGGGGCCACGATTTTGGGAAATTGGCGGATGTGATGTTGATCTGACAACATCGCCGATGACCGCCAATTTCGAAAAATCGTAGACCCGACCCCTTGTCCGTCACGGTTATTCCTTCGATGCGTAGTCGGCTGGCTTCTTGCCCTTCGTGTAGCCGCCGAACTTGAACATCGTGGGCTCGAACTTGCCGACGATATCCACCTTGGACTTCTCAGGGATCTTGTCTTCCATGCCGAGCGACCAGTAGGTCGCATTGACCAGCATGCGGCGGACACCTTCGCTCAGCAAGTCCAGCGAGGCTCCCATGGTTGTCGTGAAGACGCGTGAAACCTTGCCCGAGCTGCCCTTGTAGGTCTTCGTCCAGGCGACGGGCATCATCGGGTCGTTCTTTGCACCTTCCAAAGGCTTGTCATCCGACTTCATGCCGACCAGGACCTGGCCCAGGACCAGCGGCTTGCTGTCGCCGGGGAGGGGCAGGCGGACGCCATAGACGTCGGTCGGGCCCCAGACGTCGCCGTCTTTGATGCCTCGCAGGATCGGGTTGTCGGACTGGCCTGGGGCGATGATCCCGCGGCAGCTCTGGCTGCCGTGATTGCCGTGATGGCTGATCCAAGTCTCACCGAGGACCTGCCGTCCGAAGCCGCCGTCCCAGCCTTCGTCTTTCGCCGTCCATGTGTATTTCTGAAAAGTCTTGCTCTTGCTCAGGTTGAACGAATGGGTGGCAGTGCGCAGGCCCATCATCGGTTTGCCCGATTCGACATAGTCGACGATCAGCTTCATCTGATCGTCAGGCAGATTGCGAAATCGCAGGAAGAAGATCGCCAGGTCGGCCGTCTTCAAGGCTTCCAGGCCGGGAACGTTCTCCTGGTAATCAGGCTTGATCGTGCCATCTTTGGGGTCAATCGGAAACAGCACCGTACATTTGAAACCATGATGGGTCGAGAGGATTTTGCCCAACTGCGGCATGGCTTCTTCTGACCGATATTCGTCGTCGCCACTGATGAGGACGATGTGCTTCCCTTGACCGGGGCCGGGGCCCCCTTCGAACACGATCCAGGGATCTTCGGCCTGGGCGAGGTTCGCCATGTTCATGACGATGGCGACACACACGACGGCCCAACTTGTCATCCGACGTAAAAGATTACCACGAGGCTGCGCTACAATCATGGTCCGACCTTTCTGCTCCGGTTGGAATTTCTTTGATGTGAACTGCACGGACTGTATTTCTGATAGGTTAGCAGTGACAGGCGTGAGATTGAAGGACGTTGCTCAGCCCGTAGCCGACGCAGCCAGCGTCGTCGGTTCCAATGCTAGCAGCATCGGCCACGAGAAATCACGTCCGGTGAATCAGTCGATCATCGAAGTAATTGATCGACATGCCGGCATCGACCACGATTCCCTGGGCATTGATTCCAGATGACCTCGGGCTCAGCAGGAATGCCGCGACGTTAGCAGCTTCGCTCGTTTGCACTGCTTCTTTGCGCAGCGTCGCTTGTTCGGCGTAGAGATAGCTGTCGACGTATCCCGGAATGCCGGCTGAGGCGGATGTTTTCAGCAAGCCCGGGCAAACAGCATTGAACCGGACCTTGGAAAATTGGGAGAACGATTTGGCGAGGAAGCAAATCGCCGAATCGAGAGCCGCTTTGACTGGCCCCATGTAGCCGTAGTTTTCGGCTGCCATGCGGGTCGTCGAAATTGAAATCGACACGACACTGCCCTGTTCTGGATCCAACAGATCTTTGAAGGCATTACAGATAGCCATCAGCGAATAGCAGGAAATGTCGACCGCCTGCAGGAACGCGGCACGGGGGGTCTCATGGAATGGCAGCCAACCGGCCGAGTAATCCGCAAAGGCCAGCGAATGAACGAGGCCATGAATCACCGGATACTGCTCGCGGACGGTATCGCGCAGGCGGTCAATCTGGTCTTGATGCTCGACATCGCAGATCAGGACTGTGGCGGGTGAAACCAGTTTGGAGACAGATTCCTGTCGTGCCGCGGATCGCACGACGTAGACGACTCGGGCGCCGGCGGTCGTCAATTCCTGGCCGATGTGATAGGCCACGCTTTTGCGATTGGCGACGCCGAACACCAGAATCGTCTTGTCCGCCAGCTGTAAAAAATCTGCCACCCGTCCACCTCGTTTGAATTTCTGTCTGCTCTGAAAACACAATCAGCCCGGCTGCTTTTGAAAAATCAGCCGGGCTGCATCATCGGGTTGGCTTGTTGGTCTTGTCAAATGTCGCTTCAAGATCGCCGTCAATCGGCTGGCGAATCTGGCCCGAAAATGATTGCCCATCCTGAGCAGATCCGACTTCGAGAGTCGGGCTACAAGTTACCAGCGGCCGTGTCCGTGCCAATGTCCGTGTCCGTGGCCATATCCGCCGTGATAGTGCCCATGATGGCGATAACCACCACCATATCCACCGTATCCGAAACCGCCTCCATACCCGTAGCCTCCGCCATAGCCCCCATATCCGCCGTACCCACCACCGTAGTATCCGCCGCCGTAGCCCCCATACCCGCCGCCATAGCCAATGTATGGCTGAGGCGCGACAACGACTGCTCCGTAGGAGTATCCCGGATACCCATAGCCCCATTGGGCCTGGGCAGTGGAGGCCGAACTGCAGACAATCCAGCCCACGGCCACGACCAACATGCACTGCAACCAAACTCGCTTCATGATGCTCCCTCTCGAGTTGCTTCGAGCCTCTGAAAATGATTCCGGACGCTCGAAAATCCGTCCGCTGGCGGCAAACGGAATCTCTACCATTAAATATTGCGCCTCTTACCCGTGACTTTCAAGCATCAAACGTGACGGATTCGTTAGGTTGTACACGTTCTTGTTAAGTCAAGCCGTCGATTTGGGGAGATGGGATGTTCTGTGAAAAAGTGGGGGGCCAGCCGCGCCCGTTTGCGTCCGGTTCTTGAAATTGACGGATCTGAAACTGACTCCGAAGCGTGGGCGAGCGCCCAGAGGCTGGTGAGCTGTCCGCAGATACTGTATGGAACCGGTGCCGCCGACCTAAAGGCGCTGCACTGGACATCGAAAACCGCTTAATTGAGAAACCGCCAAAACGTTTCGTTGAACCGAGCCACCGCAACGCGTAGGATAAAGATGTGAAGTCGCCGGATCGGCGTTGTCCGTAACAAGGGTCTCCTATGAGCTTCTGGTCGTGGTTGATGAGCCTGTTCGTCAGAAAACGGCGGCCTGCGAAGCGTATCGTCTCCCTGGTACTGCTGTTACGTGAAGAACGGTATCTCGACCCGGTCATCCTGCGGAAGCTCGCTTCCAACGCCTTTGAGCTGGAATTCGAAGATACCGAAGATGCCGAGAATTTCGTCGTGACGGTTCAGGACGACGTCAGTTACATGATCCAGGCACACGGGCAGATGTTTCTGGTCAACAATTACGCGCGGCCGTATATCGAAGATCTGGAAGAAGTCAGCGAAGAAATCCAGGAGTTGCGACTGCGGCAGGCGGTACGAGAACATCGAGCGTGGATGTCCGTCGATCGATTTGGTCCGGCCCACATGTCGGAAGAAGCCAGCTTCCACTGGATTGGTCGCCTGCTGGCTGAGCTGATCGATAACGACTGCACCGCAATTTTCTGCCCGGCGAACAGTCGCGGGTGTGTTTATGATCCGGACCTCGACGAGGTGCTGCGCGGTCCCGATCCGCTGCAGATCTTTGAGGCCAATCATCGCCCGCCGGTGCTGGAGATTTCTGAAAGTGATCCCCTGATGATGCGGGCCGTGCAGGAGGCTCGCGAACGCTGGCCGGAATTCGTCGCGGCATTCGAGGAACGACAGGCGGGGGATGTGTTTTCGGTCAAGGCCCCCTTGAGCGACGGCGATGCGACGGAATTCATGTGGTTGAGCGTCGGTGCCATTGAGAATAACATCATTTTCGGCCGACTCGATAATGACCCCGTGAACATCGGCCGCATCAAGAGTGGTGATCGTGTTCGCGTGGCAGTGGCTGATCTCAACGATTGGCTCTACACTTCGGGAAGTCAGCAGCATGGCGGCTTCACTGTGGCCGTGCTCACCAAGCTGTATCGTAAGGGAAAGTAAATCGTTTGGGTGCCACTGGCTCTGCCAGTGCATTGCGGACCGATTCATCGCAGAAAGCAGGGATGCCCGATGCCAGTTCCGGATTCTCGACAGGCCGCGCCTGGCGGTTCCTCCATTTGTTCTAGCCGGTCGTCTCGATCGTGGCTGCGAATCTTCTGTCTGGCGGCCGTGGGGCTGATCATTGCCAGCCCGTTTGTCTGGATACCGTTCGCTACGTCTCAAACAAAGGGTGCCATGTACGGGCCGCTCGATGCCGCGCGTTCTTTCAAATATCTGACAGAGATCTGCAATATCGGCGGACGAGTGAGCGGTTCTGCCGGGATGGAAAAACAGCAGAAGCTGATTACCGACCATTTCTCGAAGTTCAATTGCGAGATCAAACTGCAGCCGTTTGACGCCCCGCATCCGCAGAACGGCCAGCCCGTCCGGATGAACAATATCATCATCTCGTGGCATCCGTCGGCGACCGACCGCGTGATGTTATGTGCCCATTACGACACGCGTCCGTTTCCTGACCGTGAGACCAATCCCGCGGCCAGACGGCAAGTGTTTGTCGGCGCGAATGATGGTGCGAGCGGGGTGGCCCTGTTCATGGAACTGGCTCATCACCTGGAAAAGATCAAACCGACTTTCGGGGTCGACTTTGTGCTGTTTGACGGCGAAGAGCTGGTATTCAGCCCGCAGGATCGCTACTTCCTGGGTTCCGAGCATTTCGCTCGTCGTTATCGAGATGAACCGCCCAAGTACAAGTATCGCTACGGCGTGCTGGTCGACATGATCGCTGACAAGCAGTTGACGATCTACTACGAGAAGAACAGCATGAATTACGCCCCCGACTTGGCAAAAAGCATCTGGGGGACGGCTCAGCGACTGCGAGTGAAGGAATTCATTCCCATGACTCGTCACGAGATTCAGGACGACCATCTGGCGCTGAACGATGTGGCGGGTATTCCGACGATCGACATCATCGACTTTGATTATCCCCACTGGCACACGCGGAAGGACATTCCCGCGAATTGCTCGGGAGAGAGTATTGCCAAGGTCGGGCACGTGCTGTTGGAGTGGCTGAAGGAAGTGCCGTAGCAGGCAGGAGTTGTTTGTGTGATTTGGACAGTATGAGGGTGTGAGAGTGACGGGGTATGAGGCATCACTTCGTTTCAATTCTTATATCTCTCATACCCTCACACACTCATTCTCTCGCACTCAGTAGTCCAGTCATCGCTGGTCAGCCAGCTTCACCTCACGGAATCGATTAAAGGGCACATGTTGAATCTCATCGCTGCCGAGTTGGGTTTGCCATTGATGAATTCGATCTCGGTCGTGCGAATCGAGCTGCCAGTCAATGGTGTGTTCGGCCTTGAGATGAATTCCGCTGCCAATGCCGGCCTGCAACGTGACTTCGATCGGCATGATGTCGAACTTCTTCAGACTGCCGTTGAGTGTTAGGCGCGGTCCCGGCAGCGGAGCGTGCGGATGCAGCACGTAATTCAGGCGGGCCATCCAGTCGCAATACTTCAGGTAAAACTGCACACGTTCGGGTGGGTCAATGGTTTTGCCCTTCACCAGATAGTTCATATACGGTGATTTCAAGACCAGTGTGTTGTGCTGACGATCGAACACCTCTTTGAAGGTGGGTTGCAGCTGGAAGTCGATCATTTCGAGTTGCGCGGTTTGCTCACTCGCTTTTTCTCGCGCAGCCTTCACATACTTCTGGGCCTTGGATTCCGCATCCTGGACCATCAGCTCCAACTCATCGAAGGTGATCGTCGTGGCCATGCTGCGCGTGTTGTGCAGCACGGTGAAACGTTTGGCATTCGGTTCGTAAATGAGGACTTCTTCCTCGGTCTCGATGTAGTCGTAAGCCTTGCCCGCATGAAAGTAGGTCAGGCTGCGGGCCACGATGGGTGTCTGAGGCCGCTGACCCGCGCGCGGGCTGGTCTCCGCTGCCTTCAGATCGAAGACCGGGGTGTAGACTTTGAAGTCCTGGGCGCGTGCCGCATTGGTGATTCCCCAGCACGCAATCAGAAAGACGCTCAGTCGCTGAAACAACAGCCCATGAGACATGTTATGAACCGCTCAGTTGAGTATGAGAAATGTGGAATGAACAGGATCGTGACTTAGCCGGCAGACTTAAACGGGGTCTTCAAATGGATCTTGGCTCCGCCCGCCTGTTCGCTTTCCAGCGCTGCGAGGGCGAAACCGATGACTTCGAGCGTTTGCTCCGGCGTGACTGGTGGTTTTCCAGTACGCAGAGTTTCGACAATGTTTGAGCACAGGTTGCGATAAGAAAAACGGGCCGATGTGGGCTGCGGGATGACGCCGTGCTGACAGAAGGCCGTGAAGCCATAGGCGGTCGAGCCAGTGCGCAGACCGCGCAGCGTCGCCAGTCGCCCATCGGCCCATTCACCACACACGACGTCGGCACCCGCCACATGTTGCGTGGTCACTGACTGGCAGCCGGGTCCCATCAACGTACACAACATTTCGGTCGTGTGAATACCGTAATGCAACAGACCCGGATTGCCGTCAACCCGCTTGGCCGGGCCGTAGGTCAGCACTCCGTGCAGGTCGCCGTAGAGCTTGCTTTTTTGCTGGAAATCGAGGATCTCTCCCGCGAATCGCATCCCTGAGGAACTCCACAGAGAGACGCCCGATTCACGAGCGAGCGTGAACATGGCCGTGGCATCATCCAAGCTGCAGGCGAATGGTTTGTCGACGAAAGCGGGAACGCCGGCCCGCAGGAACGGTGTCACGCGCTCCAGATGAGCCGACCCGCAAATTGACAGGATCAGCACGGCATCGATGCGTCCGAGCATTTCCAGCGGATCGTGGACCAGTTCGACACCACACGCTTGAACCAACGGTATGTGTTCGGGAATGCGTTCCGGGAACATCAGTGATGACCCGGGGCAGCCCAGCACGACGCGCGCACCTTCGACGACTTGGTCCGCATCCATCCCGACGTGGTTGAAACGTCGGGTGAATTCGACGCAGTGCGACGAATCGAAATCAATAATGCCTAAGCGGTACATGGCACATCAAGAACGTTGGGGCGCTCTCATCACGGCTATGAGGGATAGTGAAAACAGGTGGATTCACACGCGGGACGAAATACGCCGCGAGTGGAGTCGGGTGGGAATAGTCGAATTGGATGCTTATGGCACGGCAGATCTGCCGCAGGAATCGGAAAATTACCGCAGTTTTTCAATTCAAGCAAGACGAGTCTCTATTCTGTAGGATGGGCACTCCTGCCCGTCCCTGTTCAGCAGTATCATTGGTGACAGACCAAAATGGCGACTCGGACGTGGCAAGAGGACAATTTCCAATTGTTTTGAACCTCACGTCTTACGGAAGAGGACGGGCAAGAGTGCCCATCTTACGCGCTATCGCCCGACTTGGGCCTATAAATGGGACTGTCAATGTCACGACACACACGACTTGTGGAGCAGGCAATTCTGGCGCGGCTGCCCCAGCGTCGGTCGAGGCTGATCGCTTTCTGTAGCGTTGCGATCCGCGCCGGGATGTGGGGATTGCTCATTTTTGGACTGGCTACCATCGTTCCCAAAGTCATTCCGGCATTGATGGCCATCCAACCCAAACTGCCACCGCCGCGTGGGCCGGTGATGAGCCTGGTGAACTTCATTCGCACTCCGCAGCTGTCGGTTCCAGTGGTTGCCTGCCTGTTGATCCTGGTTGACTTGCCAATCGCCTATTTAACGTCCGGGAACATGATCCTGAGGCGCTGGTGGTCACGTCTCATGATGATGATTCCACTGGGGATCGGTTTGGTGGCGGCTGGCGGCTTTGCCTGGATGTACTTTCAACTGATGACGCTGATGGTCGGGGATGCCGGTGGCTGAAAGATCAGCCAGTCGAGCGTCCGGCGCCGTTAAATAATTACGGGGCGGATGGTTGTTAGCGACTTGCGATCAACAACTCACCGTCCATCCCCACTGACGATCAGGCGAGCACGGCGGCGTAAGCCCCGGGTTTCTTCGTCGTGTGATAGGCATCCTGTCTGTCAATCGCGAAGCGACAAAACGGTGAACCAAAGATGTGCGGCAATCAAAGTGGCGATCGTAGGATGAATGGACTCCGGGTATGTCACTTGAGGTGACAAATGACAGGCTGGACGCCTATCCCACGGAAGAATCCCGGGGCTCACGCCGGACGCTCGCCTGCGTCAACAAAAAACCGAACGCTGCTTGTCTTTGGAAAGACCCGCAACGTTCGGTTGAATTACACTCAGTAAGAACCCCGAGGCTTACGCCGCCGGGCTCACCACGATCTGTCTTGGTTCTCTAGCCTTGGATTTCGTATCCCTTGCGTTGTTCCCGACCTTGCATCTGGTGGGCTTCGGCATCGCCGACGATTTCTTCCTTGACCGGATCCCATTCCAATTTGCGACCGAGGCGAATCGCGATGTTGGCCAGGTGGCAGGTCGTCATGGCGCGGTGATGGGTGTGGACGTCGGAAATCGGTTGCGTGCGATCCTTGATGCACTCCATGAAGTTCCGCATGTGGTCGCCGGGGACCTTGCCCTTATAGAGCTTGGTGATGGCGTCGGCCGGCAGCGGGTTCTTTTCGAGGTCTTCGACGGGCTTCCCCTTCAAGGAGCCGCGGCTGACGAAGATCCGGCCTTCGGTTCCTTCGATCGTCACTCCATTGTCCCCACTGCTGCTGATTACCATCTCAATGTTGTCCGGGAACATGGCATTTACCGTGAACTCGGTGGCGGCGTTGTACCGGTTCGAAACCGTCGGCATTCCCTTCTCGAACGGCATCGGGTGCTTGGCGGTCCCTTCGATGCTCAGGGGTCCGGAATCGGTCTTGCCGATCGCCCATTGAGCGATGTCGACGTGGTGCGCGCCCCAGTCGGTCATCTTGCCGCCCGAGTATTCGTACCACCACCGGAATTCGTAGTGCGTCCGTGATTCGGGATAGTTCTTGTTGTTGCCGAACTTACCCTGCAGGTAGTCGGTCATCGGAGCCTGCCCGAGCCACATATCCCAGTTCAGGTTCTTGGGGACTTCGGCCTTGGGGATCTCATCACTGGAGGGAGCTCCACCGATCGCACATTGTACCTTGGTGATCTTGCCCAACCGGCCAGAATGAGCCAGGGCCACCGCCGTCAGGAACTGCTGGGGAGCCTTGCCGCCGTTGGCGGACATTTCACTGCGCTGTTGAGTTCCCACCTGGAACACGCGGCCGGTTTCTTCCAGCACTTTGCGGATCTGCTTGCCTTCTTCGATCGTCAGTGTGAGGGGCTTTTCGCAGTAGACGTCTTTGCCGGCGCGCATGGCTTCAATGGCAATCTTGGAGTGCCAGTGGTCGGGAGTGACGATCGTCACGACCTGAATGTCCTTGCGGTCGAGGATCTTGCGATAGTCCTCGTAGCCGGCGATTTCCACGTCTTTGCCCTCTTTGGGCTGAGCCTTTTTGACCTGTTCCTGAGCCCGGCCTACGTTATCGGAATCAACATCGCAGACCGCGGCCACATCGCCATAGCGGAAGGCCATGGGGCCTACGCCACCACGCCAACGATCACCCACACCAATGCAGCCCACAACGGGGCGATCATTCGCATTGTAGAAGCCATTGGCGGTGGAAGTGGTAAACCAGTACGGCAGAGAACTGCCGGCCAGCGCGGCCAGAGAAGTTTTTAAGACGTCACGACGATTCAACATGGTCACGGTGAGAGCTCCTGTGAAGCGAGAGAAAGTCGATGCTGATGTCAGCGCCCAGATTGTACACGGAATTTGGGGTGGGGCTCAACCGGATGGGGAATTGAGCTATGACTTCGGAATGCCGAAATCAAAACGATATTTCGAGAAGGTCACGTTCGAGTCGTTTGGCACGCTGGAAAGGAGCCATTTAAAAATTGGCCCCAATGGGAGCCAAGTATGCCAATAGATCCTGTTGAGTTACGTTAAGCAGCCCGGCTACTTGCGAAAGTAACCGGGCTGCCGTATACAATTTGGACGTGATCACTTGGCGAGAAATCAATCTCCGAACGCGGCATCAAACGCCCGGTTGCTCGGCGAAAAGTCGACGTTCTTGACGAACTGACAAGCTTCCTTCGCACCCGCTTCGCGGTCCATGCCCATGTCTTCCCATTCCACCGACAGGGGGCCGGTGTACTTGATGGCATTCAGAGCGCGGATGATTTCCTCGAAACGGACACCGCCGCGTCCGACGCTGCGGAAATCCCAGCCGCGGCGAGGGTCGCCGAACGGCAGGTGGCTGGTGTTGATTCCCGAGCGGCCGTTCAACGTGACCGAGGCGTCCTTCATGTGGACGTGGTAAATGCGGTCCGGGAAGAACCGGATGAATTCGACCGGGTCAACGCCCTGCCAGATCAAGTGGCTGGGATCGAAGTTGAAGCCGAATTCTTCGCGGCTGTCGAGTGCTTTCAGCGCTCGTTCCGACGAGTAAATGTCGAAAGCAATTTCGGTCGGATGAACTTCCAGGGCGAACTTCACTCCGCATTCCTGGAAGACGTCGAGAATCGGATTCCAGCGATCGGCCAGCAATTGGAAGCCGGCGTCGATCATCGAGCGCGGGGTCGGGGGGAAGTCGTAAATCAGATGCCAGATGCTCGAACCGGTGAAGCCGTTGACGATGCCCACGCCCAGCTTTTGAGCGGCCCGGGCGGTGTTTTTCATTTCTTCAATGGCGCGGCGGGTGACCCCTTCCGGGCTGCCGTCGCCCCATACGTATTCGGGCAGAATCGACTTGTGGCGAGCGTCGATATTGTCCAGCACCGCCTGGCCGACGAGGTGATTCGAGATGGAGAACAACTTGAGGTCGTACTTCGCCAGCAGTTCCCGTTTGCGGGCACAGTAGGTGTCATCCGACAGGGCCTTGGCGACTTCGAAGTGATCACCCCAGCAGCCCAGTTCCAGGCCATCGTAGCCGAAGCTGCTGGCCTTTTTGCAAACGTCTTCGAGCGTTAAATCAGCCCACTGGCCTGTGAACAGCGTAACAGGTCGTCCCATGATAGCTCCAGGTGCAACTCAGAAAGGAAGAACGGAATCTACTCCGGAGCCGCGCCGATCGACGTTTTGCAGCACTTAACAGGAGCTGCAAAATACTCGATTGCGTCCACAAACCGACCCCGGGATTGGCCCGATCCGACGTGGTTGCCCGATGGGACACAGACCGGCGGCGCCATTTTCAAGCCATCAAGCTAAACGCCACCGGTGCGACTGTCAATCAACGCGCGATGTGACGCGGTGTCGATTTCTCCCAAGATTTTCGCCGGACAGACCAGACCGACAATTGCGGGGCCGCAAAATTCCTGTTAAATCACCTAAGATGAAGCCGCCCGGCTACTCGCAGTGATGCGGTCGTGAAAATGCTCATGCCGTTGCTGCCTGTGGCAAGTCCCAAGTTGCGTACGATCCCATGAAAATCGCCATCGGTACTGATCACGCCGGCTTCGATTACAAAGAAGCCATCAAACGAATGCTCATTGCCGAAGGGCATGAGGTCGTGGATTTTGGCTGCTTTTCCACGGAAAGCTGCGATTACCCGCTGTTTATTCGACCCGCGGCCCAAGCCGTCGTTCGCGGCGAATGCGAGCGTGGAATTGTGCTCGGTGGATCGGGCAACGGTGAGGCGATCGTCGCCAATCGCGAACGGGGCATCCGTTGCGGACTGTGTTGGAATCTCGATACGGCGCGTCTCTGCCGCGAGCACAACGACGCCAATATGATCTCGATGGGATCGCGTCAGATTCCGCTGGAATTGGCTTTGGAAATCGTCAACGTCTGGCTGACGACCCCATTCGAAGGGGGCCGGCACGCGCGCCGGATCGCGCAGATTGACGGTTGAGGATACGAGCGCGGTGAGTTGCTGCACAGTTCT
This sequence comes from Planctomycetaceae bacterium, assembly GCA_028291605.1. Taxonomy (GTDB): domain Bacteria; phylum Planctomycetota; class Planctomycetia; order Planctomycetales; family Planctomycetaceae; genus JAKFVC01. The sequence goes on from JAQGHS010001044.1 coordinate 13,395, forward strand.
CGAGGCCTGTTCTACAGACTTTGTTCGCGCAGCAATCAACGACACTCAAAGAATGCGAAACACGGGCTAAAAAACCCGTGTTTTTCTTGATCGAGGCGGTTGAAGGCGAATCAGCCCAGTGCGGCCACCAGCGCTTCATGGCGCGACTCTGAGTTTCGTGAACTCAAGG
>JAQGHS010000038.1 GCA_028291605.1 Planctomycetaceae bacterium
GCAGCACGAATTCGGCCAATACCTGCGGCAGTTGGAAGCGAAAGACGCTCCCCTGTTGCTCGGCCTGCTGCGCATACCAGCTGGTCCGCTCGGGAGTCCCCCCGCACAGATAAGCGATGATCTGGCGGTCGATCCCTTCAAATTCCGACAACTGCCCGGGCTTCAGTCGCAAGGTCTTCAGCTTGCCCCATTCCCCGGAACCGCGACGTTCGCGCTGCGAGGTCTGAATGACAATCTGTCCCTGTTCGCGGCTTTGAGCCACATCGATTTCGTAGTAAATCTCTCGATCCCGAGACGAAATGGGCTTCACGACGTCGCGCGACTGCATGGTCTCGCGCAACTTCAAGAGTTGGACGTCCCATTCCCGCAGCTTCGCGGGGGCGACAGCGACTTGCCGGCTGGCCGCGACGCGCTCCGGCGTGGGCATGTACACATCGCGATCGTCACCGTCGTCCCAGATATCGAGGCCCAGGTCGGACGTCGATTCGGGTTCGGCAGCAAACGGCGGAACGTGCCCGGTCTTAATCGTGCCGGTAATCAGCCCGGCTTGATCGACTAACAGGATTGTGGCCCAGAGATGTTTGCAGGCCGGTTCGGTCGGCCGCCCCTGGTTACAGGTGCAGAACATCTTGACCGAAGTCTCATCACGCTTCAGTTGTGTCTGGTACTCAGTTCCATCCCGCACTACGGCAAAGATATCTTCCGGCGTAACCCGCGTCAGGCTGACACGTTCGGCCTTGAGGTATGCGGCCCCTCGGAAGCGAATATCTCCGCGAAAGCGATTCTCCAACAATTGCGCCAACGTCATCGACGGCTCCGTGCCTGACCGTATCTTTTCGCGGGGACTCGAACTGGCTCGATCGCGATCTTGATTCGTCAAGGAAACAATGGATCCAGACGTACGCGAGGTTGCGCACGTCCAGATTCACAAAATGGGCGAACTCGCAATTTTACGGGATGCCAGACGATTCGTGAATACCAGCGACCGAGTTTCTCGGAATGAGTGAGAAGTGTTGCGAAAAGCTCGGCCAGAATCGCATCGAATCGAGATATTCGATGCCTGTTCCTCAACGACAGATGGCGGAGACCCTGGCGAGGAACGAAAAATCAATGCGGCAGAACCGATCGCGGCTCATTTTGTCGTCAATGTGAAATCGGCCACATCGCTGCCATGGTCCGGAACAGTGAATCGCAAAGCCGTCTGCTGAGGATCGCTGTACTTCAGCGGCAGTTCAACGGGAACAGGCTCGGGTTTTTCGCCAACGGCAGGTGCGGCCATAGGCCGGGTCATCCCGGCATTGCCCGGAGGGTCACCAATGGCGACGCGATACTCGCCGGGCAACGCACCTAATGCCAGCTTGTAACTTCCATCGTCAGAGGTGATCCCGACTGCCGGACGCTGATCGCTATCGAACGTAACGCGAGCCCCCTGCAACGGCTTGCCGTCCAAAGTAATCGTCCCGGAAACAGGAACTGGCTTGGGAACTGACGAACCACCAGAACACCCACAACTCATCGTGAGACACAACAGACTGACACCGGCAATCACCGAAGCTTTGATGCTCACGAATCGATTCTCCAAACTCTGAAGCAAATTCGACGAAATACAGGTGCCGAAAGCGGCCGGTAGACCAATTCGGCGTATTAAAATCACGATCCTTTTGAGCCCTGCGGCGCCAGCCCCAGGAGTTCTGCAGCGAGATCACACAACCTGCAACGTGAACGATACTTCGACGTCAGGGGTGGGCGAGGTCTTCTATGTGGACAGGCCACTTTGGCTTTACTGCCGTGAAGATAAGGTGTTCTAGGGTTTGCGAGCAAAGAGCACAGGATTTTCTTCAATGGCATATCGCACAATAGCGTAGATGACCGCCATGATGGGAAAGCCAATGTAGCCCAGACCTCCCAGGTTGATGACCCTATTTGTAAAAAACGCGATCACCACTACAGCAAGCACCAACGTGCCATATGCCGAAGCAAAGCGTTCATAGAAACGCATCTTTTAGATCTTTCCAACTGGGCTAGCGCCATATGGCACTCTGTTTGTGAGCGGCATGGCGCTAGCCATCGGTTCTTCCATGTGACGTACAACCTAAAAGAACCGGCGGCTAGCGCCGAGCCGCTCACATTCGCCGACTAGAATTCTCCGACGATCGCTCCATCGCCGATGTAGTTCAAGCTGCGATAGTTCGCAAAGCTCATGTTTTCGCTGAGAAATCGAACCGAACCGTCAGTCAGGAGAGCGTGGCAGCCTCCCTCGTGTTCGCTGCCGGCGACCCAGGCATAGGGTCTCAGGTAGGCCGGATCGTATCCAGGTTGTCCGGGACCATATTGAGGGTAGGCCAGGTGGCCGGGTGCATTGATCATGTTCCAGGCATTGGAATTGATCAAAGCTTGAACGCTGGTATGACCACCGATCCCCCAGAACGGGCCATAATTCACTGACGTTTTCTTCTGGGGTGTCTCCAGGAGGCAGATCGTGTTACTGGCGCCGTCTGTAATGTCCTTGAGATTCGCTGCACCATCGTTGCCGAATACGCCGCGGTTCGTCATCGTCAGTCCGGCCCACGTTGGAGCCGCCTCGTAGTAAGCCCCCGTGTTGAACATGTAGTTGCTGCGACTGGCATTGTTGGTTTCGTAGTAGCCGGAAGTGCCCACAGCATTGCTGTAATTCTCCCCGCCCAGCGGATCGCTTGGACAGATGTAAACCGGGATCTTCTGCGAATAGACAGGCATATTCGTGCTGCTGGTGGTCCCCGTCGGAATCGCGCCAGCCCCGTTGATATCAAACGTTGTCGACGGCGAACTGAAGTTGTATTTGTTGTAGAGCGGCGCTTGATCGAGATACGGCAAGATCAACACAAAACCGGTCGTATTAAGAACGGTCACCGCATAGGAGGCACCACCCGGCCCGATGACGGCAGGGGGAAAAGTCCGCATGGTGTCATGATAGTTGTGCAGTGCGAGACCCTGCTGTTTCAAATTGTTTTTGCACTGCGAACGACGAGCAGCCTCGCGCGCCTGCTGCACGGCGGGCAGCAGCAGGGCAATCAGCACGGCGATGATGGCAATGACCACCAGCAATTCAATCAGCGTGAAACCTCGGGATATCTTGTAGGAAGATGCCATTTTTTCTCGATCTAAACCGTGGGGGCAAAATTGACGATGCGGAGTGAAATTGAGGCCGATTCCGACTACCCGACGGATCAAGTTCACGGCGAGACAAATCATCGGTGAAACGATCGGAGTCAATCGGCAACCGGGCAAAACTTCGCAGGCAGGGTGGCGTGGTATTCTGGGCGGGACCGAGGCAATTCAACCCACTTTTCCAAGCGACGCACGCGCTATGCCGGTTGGTCGGAAACTGGCTATTTCTCGAAGGATTCTGTTCGAATCGGTAGATTTCAAAGGACATTCCGCGTTACTCGATCAGCAATCGTGCGGCGTGAAATCGCTGCCTGCACAAAATCGAAGCTGCGCTGCCTGCGTCGCGTGCAGGCCCCAGCAAAATTGAGATGAAGTGCGGAAGGGCAATCATCGGTGTTTTGTCCAGTTTTTGGCCGCATTTGCGGTGAACCGTGCCACAAGGGCTTGCGAAAGACAGCGAAAAAACGTACACACCTTGAGGGTTTCACTTCTTTTTTATCATTCGAGACTTCTATGCCACAGCAATCTCGAGCATGGCGCAGCGCCTGGTCGCTACCTTCCGATGTGACGTTTCTCAACCACGGGTCGTTTGGCCTGGTGCCCTACGACGTGCAAGCGGCGCGGCAAGAATGGCAGCGACGACTCTACGAAAACCCGATGAATTTCTTCGTACGGGAAATGGAAGTGGCCCTGGTCCAGGCCGCCGAACGGCTTGGCAAATTGATCGGTGCCGCCGCGCGCGACCTGGCCTTCGTCGACAATGCCACCGTGGCGATGAACATCGTCGCGCAGAGTGTCGATCTGGAAGCGGGAGATGAAGTCCTGCTGACCAACCACGAATATGGGGCCGTGCGCCGGATCTGGCAGAAACGGTGCGATCGCGTCGGAGCCAGGCTGGTCATCTGCAATCTGCCAACTCCGCTGGAAAATGCCACCGCGATCGCCGACCAACTGATTTCGGCCGTGACCACACGCACCAAGCTGCTGGTGTTCAGCCAGATCTCGTCACCGACGGCAGTGATCTTACCCGCGGCCGAGATCTGCGCCCGAGCCCGTGATGCGGGCGTTCCGGTGTGTGTGGATGGCCCGCACGCTCTGGGCGTCGTCCCCTTGAACCTCGAAGAACTCGGATGCGATTTTTATTGTGCCAGCTGCCACAAGTGGCTGTGTGCCCCGGATGGGAGCGGATTCCTGTACGTCAGCCGCAAACGTCAAACCCAATTGAATCCGCTGATCGTCAGCTGGGGAGGCAGCATCGCCGGGCGCCCGGCAACCTGGCAAGACGAATACAACTGGCAGGGGACTCGAGACCCCGGCGCCTATCTGGCGATTCCTGCGGCCATCGATTTCTTCGAACGCATTGGCTGGGAGACCTTTCGCACACGCACGCATGAACTGGCGAAATTTGCCCGCGAGAGCATCATCCTCCTGACCGGCATTGAGGCGCTGGTCCCCGATTCACCCGACTGGTACGGGCCAATGATTTCGCTCCCCCTGCCAACTCACGGATTGAGTGCCCCCGCACAGGGACAACGCGATCCACTGCAGGATTGGTTATGGTCGACCTACCGAATTGAATGCCCCATCACCTGGTGGCATGGCCAACGACTGCTGCGCGTATCGTGCCATCTCTACAATGATGCAGACGACATCGAACGCCTGGTGAAAGCGCTGGATCGAGTGGGCTTGCGAGATTAGCGCCGTGAATTTTGTCGTGGGATGGGACTCCAGTCCCGCGAATTACGCCCACGAACTACGCAACCGTCGTCGGTGTCGATTCCGGCTTCTGACGTGCCCGATAGCTCCACCAGCACGACAGCGGCAACATTCCCAAACCGATCACGATGAACTGACTCAGGAAGAACAATCCCAGTTTCTCCAGGGTCCCTTCTGTCTTGCCATAGGCATGCAGCCCGACGCCCAGCTGGTTCACGCCGAACCACGACCAGGCCGTCCAGATGTTGCCACCGACTGCCAGCACCGCGAATCCGCGATCCTTAACCCAACCATCCCAACGGGCATGCAGGATGAGAGCCGTCCACAGCACGATCAAGAGCGCCCCGTTTTCCTTCGGATCCCAACCCCAGAAGCGACCCCACGAGACGTCGCCCCACAGACCACCCAGCACTGTACCGAAGAAGCTGAACAGCATGCCGAAGCACAGCGTGCCGTACATCATGCGATTGATGTCCTTCCCGATTTCCGGGGTCATGGACGGAGTCAGCACCCCGCGCAGGATATAGATCACTCCCAGGCAACCCGACACGAATGTCGTGGCATATCCCAGGTTGATGGTGACCACATGCGTGGCCAGCCAGAACTGGGTATCGAGCACCGCGACCAGAATCCCGAACGTATCGGCATTACCATCGGAGGCCAGGTTGTGAGCGATGAACAAGGTCGCATAGCCGGCCACCGACGAAATGATATTTCCGATACCATGCTTGAACAGCATCTCGAAGGCAATCCCCAACAGAATCGCACCCCAGCCGATGAAGATCGCCGTCGTATACAGGTTCGTGACCGGCGGCCGTCCGGAGATGTAAATTCTCGCGTAGATGGCCCAAGTATGCACCAGGAAGCCGAAGATGGCGAGGAGCAGGGCGGTACGATTAAAGAATTGCGGCCACTTCAGCCAGGCTAAAGCCGTGAAAATGAACGCGAAGACGTAGAGTTCACACAGGTAATAGAACGGAGCGAAGTGATTGAAAAACGCTTCAAAGTCGGTCCGCGCGGGCTTCGTTCCATACGCCTTGTCACCGTTGATCTGGCTTAGATACTTGTCAACTTGTTTGTTGAATTCTTCCGGCTTGTTGTCGCGATAGTCCGACAGCATGGAATACCACGCGACGGTCATCGGATCAGGATCTGCCCCGATCTTGGCCATGACCAGGCTTTGCTCCAGCGCGGAGCAGTAAGGTTGCCAGTTCTCTAATCCCGTAGCATTCGGACTTTTCTTTTCCCCGGGTTTGTCTGCGGATTTTCCCGGAACGACGCGGGGGGCTTCGATCTTTTCCATCCGTTGTTTTTCGAACTGCATGAACTGCACCAGCGTCTGCAACTTAGCATCCGCCCCGGCGCGATCCTGTTCAAATTCTTCGCGGCCTGGAACCGGAGGAAATTGGTCCGGCAATTGAAACGCCTGATTCAGTTGGTCGATGACGCGGATACGTCGCGCCAACTCCATCAGACGCCGCTGATAGGTATCCTGTTCGTTCACCGACAGGGAAGACGCCTTTTCGATTTCCTCTTGGAACTTGCTGAGTTTCGGGATGATTTCCAGGATCGAATAGCGATGCTTGGGAACTCGCGGCAGGTCGAAGAAATCGACCAGTTGCTGCATGTCGATATAGAGGATCTTGTGCTTCGCTGCCGCGGGCGGATTCGCCATGACGTCGAGCAACCATTGAGTTGCCGAGATCTTCTTACCATCTTCGCCGGTGATCTCTTCACGATCGGTGATAATGCGCAAACTACTGCGAGCCAGCGCGTCGATCGGCTTCAAACGGCCCTGTGCCACGATGGGAATGCGGCCGAACTTTTCGAAGTCAAATGTTGACGGAGTCTTGTGCTCCGGAATGCGTGCCTGGCCCAACAGCCAGATCGCAAAGATTGCCGTAACACCTAGCGGCCCCCACCAACTCGACCAAGTCGCGCCGGGCTGAATTACGTCGTAGGAACGCTTACCCGACTTGGGCTGAGTCACCACGGCCTGCAGTGCCGGTTGTCTGGTTAGCGACGAACGGCGGCGCAAGAAACGCAGCAAGGTCAACGAAAACTGGTACAGCATCCCGACAACGACGATCATGCACGAGACGTAAGGAATCATCCAACCGGTGTTGCTGACGACCTGCAGAATCGTCATCTTCTTGTTGGAGATCGGGTCCATGCTCCATTCGGATTGATAGAACGTTTCGCCACGATAGCGCAACGGGTTGTTCATCCAGATCCGCGCTTCGCGTTCCTCTTTGCGTTCCGGGTCAAAGATCGTCACTTGCGACGTGAAGTCCTTGGCGACAGTGGTGCCGGGATAAGTATCGTGGCGGAATTCGTTGAGGCGAATCGTGTAGGGCCGATAGATGTGCTCAAACCGCATTAAAAAATTGTACGGCTTGCCATCGACGGTAATCGTTTCGGGGATCTCCAGCCGCGGGTGCAAGGACACCGCCGTCAGGTAGGTCCCCAGGACATCCAGGCTATTTTTCTTCTTCAGCCGAATAAAGGCCGCGGGGTGATCAACTTCCCCCGAACCATCGACGCCATTGACCGGCGGCTTCTCATTGACGGTGCGACGCAAGCCGGTACCGGCCGTGGCAAACGTCTTTTCGCCCGGCTTCAAATCCCGCATACCGGCGTTGACGTAGTAGCTGAGAACCTCAATATCAAACGGCAAATCGGGGTGCTGGATCGTCTTGCCGACATGCAGGAAATTCCGCGGGATGGCGACCACTTTATCCTGCTTCGCATCCGAGGCATCAATGATTGCCAGCTCCGGAGTCCGCGTATCGGCCGAGTGATTTTCGATCTCACCTTCGACGATATACATCTGCGATTCTTTGGCCCGCACAGTCACCAGCAATTCGGCGAACATCATCAGCCCGACGCCACCATGCAACAACACGATTCCCGCACGTTTATTGAACGCCAGAACGCAACCGATGAGCAGGATTACGCCCGCCAGTGTGGCTTGAATCAACTGCCACAGAATCCGCATCGAATCATCGCCCAACTGCACGTTATCGTTCTCATAGAGCAACCAGGCAGTCAGCAGGCCCAACGCAACACTTCCCGCCTGTAATAGAAGGCGTTCGAGCTTGTTCAAGCGAGAAGCAACATAAGCTCCACCCAAGCACAAACCGGCCAATCCGAACTTCATCATCCACCAGAGCGTGCCCCAATTGAAGAAAGGTTCGCCCTGAATACCGTCGGGGTTCGAGCCCCCTGTAATCACGAGGTAAGTCGCAATGCAACCAAGCCCAATCACTCCCCAGCCGGCATACAAGCGCGGCCCCTTCGACTGGACGGTAAACCGCAATAGATGCGCGGCAGCCAGGTTGAGGGCCATCAATGAGCCGATCAAGAATCCACCGGGGAAATAAAAACCCTTGAGCGGGGCTCCCTTCCCAGGAAAGTCCATGAAGAACGGCTGCCACTCTTTCGACACCAGACCGGGGATCCAGGCGGGCGGAAAGAAAATCTTGAACTCGATCCAGGCGAACCACGATCGGAAATAGACATCCATCACCTGCCAGATGCCCAGTCGCGTCTGCACCAGCGTCCCCGCAAATACCAGGAAGACCGACAGCGCAAACAGAATCACCGTCAGCTTCATCGAGGCCAACGGCTTCAGAGCATCACGCACGAGCTGCGGGATTCGCAAACTGCGGCTCTCGGAACCAAAGACGCGACGCGCTTCGGCAGCGGGAGTTTCTTCAGGCTGAGTAGCATCCTGGGGAAGCGTTTCACTGGCCATAATGACCTCTCTTATAACACGGACTCGCTATGAGAATGGCGGTCGCGCCTGGGGTTGTAATGCCCGGCTGCTGCAAGACCACCATATCTGAATTCTAAACCCGCTGGACCAGCGTGGACATTCTGACTTTTCTTTATGGGAGGCGGGATGATTTCACGAATTCTTCGAAACGAGCTTTTTCTCGTCCCGCCAATTCCGTTGGTCCCTGCAGTTTAAAGAACCACGCCGTCTCACCCTTTTTCACCATCACACCCAGAATGGTTTCTTTCTTCCCGACCAGTTCGACCAGTTCGCCGGAATGACCACTCACTTCGATCTTCTTCGCCGATTTCTGTAATTCATCCGCGGTCACCGGGGCCAGGCCCACCTGCCCGCGCCAACGATTCACATTCGAGAGCAGGTCATTCGAATCGGCCGGAAACGCAAACACGGAAACATCAGCGGTTAGATCACCATCAGCAACGGCGAGCGACGCTTTCCGCATCGCACTGGCTTTGCCCGGTGTCCATCCCTTGGGTGTCGTAAATTCGAAATCGGCAGCGCCAGCTTCGGGAGCGGTGGGCTTCTTGGCGGGTGCAGAAGGTGCCTGACCGGCAAACGGGCCAGCGGCCCCAGGCATCCCCATCGAACTGGATTGGGAAGCCTCGCCGACGAAGTTGACCATGTACGCCTTCCCCCCATCGACTTCGACCGGGGTCGTGACCTTGGAGACATCTTCTTTCTCAATCGGATCCAAACTCAACTGGCCGCGCCACCGAGTCAGATTCGCTTGCAGATAGGCATCATCAACCCCTTGCGGAGCATCCAGTCGAGTGACAGCCAACTCGAAGGGTTTTTCTTTGCCACTCGGAATCTGATAAGTCGTGAACCGGAATTGGCCTCCATCGACCTTCTTCCAGGCCTTCGGCGCCGTCCATTCGACCTTTTTGTCCTTGATCTTGACCGACTTGGTGAAGGCCAGGAATTCGGGCTCGAGCTTGGCAATTTCTTCGTCTGGCCCCTGCAGCTTGAAGAACCAGGCTTCCTTGTCATTGGGGATGATGGCCCCCAGCATGCGCTGCAGCAGGATCTCCGGAGCAGAGCGATGAGGCACTGTGTAAGTGCGAATTTCGTCAGGCTTCTTGCAGCCACTCAGCAGAGCGACTTGTAACCAGACGAACCCCATCAGCACGGATGTACAAGCAACACGAAATCGAGAATCGAGCCGGGTGGCAACCATATTGTTCCTGCGCGTGGATTCGTCACCAATGGCCAATGCCAAATACAGCTCGCCGGTTACCAGACCAGTCAGTCACCTGACCAATCGGTGCCGAGTTGAGTCGTCTCGTGCCTCTAGGCAAGGCCAATCCGGGCGGGACACCGTCAACAGCGGGTGGTTCTCGCAAACCAAACCATTCACGGCGCGTACAACAGGCGGGCTAGATTGCAATTATAGCCAGCCCGTTTGGCGAAAGTACATCCTGACTGCCGAGATACGGCACAAACGATCAAGTCAGGAAGGGGGAACCCGTAAGATGGGCACTCCTGCCCGTCCCTCTTTTTCAATTTGAAAAGGATAACACTTCTATCGAGCGAGAAGCGTGGAAAATCAACCATGCACCTCTTTGCATTTCTTCGTGTCCTTTGTGACCTTCTGTTCAAAAAACGAGTTTAGAACAGAAGGTCACAAAGGGCTCGAAGAATGAAAAAGACCATCTCGGATGGTGGAGGCAGCTGTTGTATTCGGCGAAATCACGACGAAAACCAGGAAGACGGGCAGGAGTGCCCATCCTACAAATTTATGTGGCCGACTTTGATGCTTCGTGCAATTGCACAACGACACCATCCAGAAAAGTCGCCAGCTTGGCAGCCGCCTTGAGTGCGTGATCGCGCAGCTTCCACATGTCGGTCGCACTGCCGGGGCGTTTCCAGAGAGCCCCTAAGGCAGCCCCAATCCGCACGGCACCAGTCGCTCCGACCACCGAGAGAATCTCCGGCGGCAAATCGGCGGTCAGATCGTCGCTGATGACGCGAACTGCCATGAAACGCACTTTGGCATCGCGGCACACCTGCGCCACCGCCAGGCTTTCCAGGTCCACGGCCAGGGCATCGTGCTTCGCCCCCAGTTCCCGTTTTTCATCGACAGTCCGGACCAGATGGTCGGCCGTCAAAAACTTGCCGACAAACAGACCTCCGGGCGGGTCAGATTCCATCTTCAGATCGAGAAACAACTGCTGGCCGTGGTCATCGCAGATGGCATTCGCGATGACGATGTCGCCAAACTTCAGGTCGGCATGCAATGCACCCGAAAAACCCACCGACAACACAAACGCGGGCGAATGGGCGTCAATCAGGGCCTGCGTCGCGATGCGGGCTCGGGCAAACCCCATGCCCCCTTCGACACAGGCAATCTTGATCCGATCGTACTTACCGCCGCGAAATGTCAGATCGTTTCCCTTGTATTTCCGGACCTTCTCGCACCTGTCCATGAAAGCGGAGATCTCAATCGGCAGCGCAGCCACCAGACCGATATCGGCATGTGCGAGGTCAGGAGGCGATTCGGTCATGGGCGATCTCGGTCAACAGGCGGGGCAAAAACAATCCATCCAATCGCGGGCTCAAGAGCCGGCAAGTCTCAGTAATGGCACCTCACTTTTACAGGAGTCGGCTCGAATTGTCACGACAGCCACCTGATTGAGGCCATTCAAGAGTTCCTATTTCCGGATGAAGTTGGCAGGCATCAGACATCAGAGTAACATAAGAGTTCGCTTTTCCGTCGGCCTCCATTGAGGGATCTCCCATCCGAGGCAGCTTCGAAAAAACGCGGGCATCAATCACGACATCTGACTGAGAGAGGGTACAGCGCCATGACCCAACCAGAAAAAACTCCCGAATCAAATTCGACACCCGAGACCGACGAATCTCGCCGTTCTTTTCTGAAGACGGTTGGTGCAGGCGCGCTCGCCTCAACAGCAGCACCCGCGTTCTTGTACGCCACCGATAAAGCCGGGACGAAGAACGCCGTAATCGGCGAAGGCGACCACAAATACGAATGCATCCACGGTTGGGGCCAACTGCCCGATAAGATCAAGTGGGCCGAAACACACGGAGTGGCCATCGACGAAACCGGTTTGATCTATATCACACATCGCTGCAAGACCCCGGAACCCATGGACGCGGTCGTCGTGTTTGATCCCGACGGCAAATACGTCCATTCGTTCGGCACGGAATACCACGGCGGCGGCCACGGTATCGATATCCGCAAAGAAGGGGGAGAGGAATTCCTCTACCTCTGCGACGTCAAGAACCGCATTGTCGCCAAGACAACGCTCAAGGGCGAGCAAATCTGGAAGTTTTGCTACCCGCAGGAACCCCAGCTCTATCAAAAAGTCCTGCAATTCAGCCCTACGAACGTCGCATTCCACCCCGACGGCGGCTTCTACGTCGCTGACGGGTACGGCTCGAACTACATCCATCAATACGATGCCAACGCGAAATGGATTCGCTCGTGGGGCGGCACCGGCGATGAAGCCGGCAAGATGAAAACCCCACACAGCATCTGGCTCGACAATCGCCCCGGCCGCGAAGTTTCCCTGGTCGTCGCCGATCGCGCCAATGCCCGCCTGCAGTACTTCACGCTCGATGGCAAACACATCGGCTACGTCAAAGAAGTCAGCTTCCCCGCCGATTTCGACATCCGCGGTACGGAACTCCTCGTCCCCGATCTGCACGCGCGAGTGTCAATCTTCGACAAAGACAACAAGGTCATCACCCACCTGGGCTACGACCCCGAATGGACCAAAGCGGTCCTCGCCGACACCTTCAAGATGCGGAGCCAACCAGACCGCTGGGAAAACGGCAAGTTCATTCACCCGCACGATGCGTGCTTCGATAAAGATGGGAATATCTTTGTGGCGGAATGGGTGCTGACCGGGCGGGTGTCGAAGTTGCGGAAAGTCTCTTGAAGCCCGTACGAATGAGTATTGTCGCATCAAAGTATTGAGCAGAATTATCGATGCTGGACTTTTAACTACGAATATATCTTTCCGTGTACGAGATTCCGAATTTCCGTCCGATCGATTAAACGGCAGTTTGTACTTCTAGCCAACTCGCGAGCACTTCGAGTATACGAACTGTTGGTGATAACGACACATGACGTACAATCGTAGTGTAGCTTTCCCGCAACTACAGCCTGAACCGCTGAATTTGAGACGTTGTTTGCCCATCCCTTAGCTTGAATTGCAATTCGCACTTGCCCCTTACTCGCCACCAAATCAACGCCCTGATCGCCACTTATTTTAGTCGTCCGCACATTGAAACCCAGCTCTTCAAATACATCCTTTAAGAACAACTCAAAATCACATCCTCTCAATGTGCTCCATTCGACATTCAATAGGTCATTTCTGCGACTCTTAAATTCTTTGGCCAATCGATCATATTCATCCAGTGCGTATTTATGTGCCATTTGGCATGAGCGCAACTCGGTAAGTCTCGCAAATAGATCGCGCGCCTCACTTAGATTTTGACGGAGGTTGGCCGCATATCTTACTTTCGCCTCTCGCTCCAGATGCAATTCCGCCAATCGTGCTTCTACTTTTTCTGTGAATGGATAGAAGAGTAAGTAAGCCATTATGCATAACCCGAGAAAAATGGGCAGCAAATTCCATCCTAGAATGGCTAAGCAATTTGTAGAATAAAATACGGCGACGAATGCGGGCACCAAAATCACAAATACGACGCGCATAAACGCAGTCGCCGTCGCCGATTTTCGAAACCAACGATGAAATCTAAGATCCGCAATCTGCAAAACCTCGCCCAGATCGAACCACCTGTTGAGAGAATGTTGTTCGGCGGAGAGCCGATCAATATCGCTTTTGGCCTGGTCGATCTGTTCTTTTGCAACCAGATGTGCTCCGGACTTTTCCCAGGCTGATTTGCAATGCTTTTCTCTTTCCGCAGCATTCGCAACGTCAGCGCCGGTAATTCCTTTAGATGGTACATACGATTGAGGAGGGCGGCGATTTGTCTGAGTCCGACCGTTGGCGTTAGTTTGCTGTGAATAGGTGACTTCTTCGCGAGTTGTTACAACGGTACCATTGCCTCGAATTGTTGTATACGTACGAGTCTCAGACACATTAGGAGGACCCATTCTTGTGATTTTGCCTCCATTATTGATAATTCTTCCTTCAACGATTCCGGTAATATCCGCTGTGCCTCCAGCTTCGACCACCAAGTTCCCTTCGCATATTCCCGTCAATTGTAAATTGGAACCCGCAGTTACAGTGAGGTTCCCCTGTACAATTCCAGTAATAGTCCAATCACCTCGGACCGTTAAATCGCTTTCTACGATTCCAGTCTCGATTCTCATTGCGCTGCTTCCAATTTGAATACAGGGCCCAAAATATCTGATCTGATACGAATTACGACAGTTTTAATGGAATCAGATCCTACCAACACTGAGAGGCGAAGAGCTAGCCTGTTCTCGCGTTAGGACAAGACTCCGATCACGTTCTCAGCTGCGACCTTAACCGTAAGATCCTTACTGATACTAATAATATGATTCTGATTTGTTGACCGGCCTATTCAAACTCGTTGCCGACTTTGCGCGCTCGCAACGGCTTGTCGAGATTGATCGCCAGCAGCAAGCCGACCTCCACAATGAGATTCCACCCCGCGGCCATCTCCACGAACGGGGTGAGATCCGGAACGTCAGGAATGATGATCGTGGGAAAGCGCGTCGGTCGGGAGGCAATGGCGATAATCGTGAGCCCAACGCCTTCAACGAGCGTCTTGTGAAACTTGTCTTCGGAACCGGCATACGGGTTCACCCAGATCAGCACGTCGCTCGCGTCCATGACTTCTTCGATGCCGTGGACCGCGTAGGTCCCTTCCAGGAAGTCTGCGGATTTGCGGGTGATCTCGTTCGTTTTCAAAGTCAGTTCTTCGGCGACGCCGTCGTTGCGGCCGGCCCAATAGATCGATTTCGCACGGGCGATGCGTTCGACCAATGCCTGGTCGATGGGTGTTGTTACGGCCGTCTGGAACGCCTGGGCGAGAACCGCTTGCTGCGAGGCCAGCGTCGCCTCGCCGGCTGCGTGTTCGAGTAACGCCCTCAGGAAGAGTGCCTGTTCGATGACGCTCTTGGAGGCCGCTACCGCGTGCTCCTCACCGCACGTCAATACGTAGCCCGTGTTCGCTAGCGATTCGAGCTTGGTCTGGGGGTGAGCACACAGGCTATAACGATGAGGATGTCCGGTGCGATGCAGCTTATCGAACAGGCCGATGACCTCGGCCGTGCGTCCGGAATTCGATTGCGCGAAGACGGCCCAGTCAGCGAGGTCATACTCCTGCGCTTGGAGACCGGTCTCCGTGTGCAGGGTGAGCGGCCAGCCCTGCCGGCGGGCTTCGGCTATCACGTTCTTGCCCGGAAACAAGCGGCTGGAGCCCTCGCCGGTGAGGAGCAGGCGGCCGACTTTGGCGATCTGCTGGGCGGTGGCCTGCATGCGACCGGCATCGAACGATCGGATCAGTTCGGGGACCGCGAGCATGTCTTCGATCAGACCGAACTTGGTGTAGCGTGCGTCGTTGGGAATCATGTTGGCGTGTGTTTCCAAATCTTTTCAAATCAATTGTTGAACGATGGAATAATCAGATTCGCATATTCCGGCAAAGCCCCGACCAGCGGTTTCAAATATTCATGAAACGCTGGCGTCACCCCCATGCCGTCGACCGCGATGAATTCATCGGGCAGAGGTCGCTCGTGATTGGCGACGCTCGCCAAGGGTGCAGATCCGAACTTGATGCTGTAGGGGTTGTTGCTCACTCGCTCGAATGTCACCATTTCGCCACTGCGTCCCGCGATTGCTCGCTGCACAGCTTCCCGGCCCGCATCGTAGGCTTCATCGAAATCGAGCGACACCGCACGGTCCGCGGCACACATCTGGAGCGACTCGGTCACCTGGAACTCGCCGCGCCAGCCGAATTCGTCGGTGATAATGCGATGCAGAACCATCGCGGCGCTCGTGCCTCCCATCGCACCAAATTCCACGTTGTTGAACTTGTCTCGAGTCTGCGAAGCACTCACGGGGCTGCCGTCGGCATTGGTGATCCCTTCGCCGCAGACGATCGACACGAAACCATGTTCGCGTTTGCGTTGTTCCACGGCCGCCAGGAACGCCGCCCGGTCGAACGGTCGTTCGGGAAGCAATAACAGATGGGGAGCGTCACCACTCGTCCGCTGAGCCGCTGTCGCTGCGGCGGGCAACCACCCCGCACTGCGGCCGACCGTCTGAAAGATGCAGAACTGATCGACGCGCTGCATATCGCGGGCCAGCAACCCTGCCTGCAAAACACTGAGTGCTACATACCGGGCCGCACTGGGGAAACCCGGCGTGTGATCGGTACCGAACAGATCGTTGTCGACTGTTTTCGGCACGCCGACTCCCTGTAGGTCGTAGCCCTTGGTGCTGGCATACGCAGTGATCCGATGGATCGTGTCCATCGTATCGTTGCCGCCGATCATAAAGAGGTAACGAATATCGTGCTTCTTCAGTTGAGCCAGAATTGGCTCAAAATGTTCTTCTTTCAACTTCAAGCGTGTGGAACCGAGTGCGCTGCTGGGGGTGCGTCGCAGGCCGGTGAGGACATCTTGCGGTTGATCAAACATGTTGATCAGGTGATTGTTGAGCACCCCTTCAATTCCGAAACGCATGCCGAGGACCTGGCCGATTTGACCTGACTCGCGAGCCGCCTCAACGATGCCGACCAGCGATGAATTGATGACCGGTGTCGGGCCTCCCGATTGACCGACGAGTGCGTTGCCCTTTGCCATGACCAATGTTCCTTAACTTCTATGAACCTGCCGCTATTGCTGCCAAGTAGCCACGTTCACCAGAACGTGGGCCATCGAGCCGTAACCCACGCTCTGGCGAGCGTGGCTACATGTGTTTCTACTTCGTCATGAACGTGAGCAACTGCTTCCAGAACTTCGCGTACAAATCGCCCACTTCAATGGCCTTAGATCCCCGGGCGTGCTCGGTCACTCGCTGGTCACCCCAGTCCACAAATCCGCCCACCCAGTGCGGAGCCACATCCGTCGCCAATACGGCCGTGGTTCCCGTACCGTGCGCACCAACTACCAACATGGGGTGGGTCTCGATGAGTTCCGCATACCACATGCCGTCTCGATATTGGGCTCGCAGACGATCAGCCTCCAGGACCACAGTGGCGTCCTGTTTGGGCGAAAATCGATTGAATCCGCCGACATACGGGGCGCGGGGTGACCAGGGTAACCCATCGACTGCCGGATGGCTGATCACCTGCCGGATCAACACTGGATGATCGCAATTCAGCCGGTCATCGTCATTCCGCATCACGACCGGCAAGGCCGCCGCGATGGCCGTCTTGTCCCAGTCTCCACCGAGACCGTGAAACGATTCCCAGCCGCCGATCATCAACAAATTCGTCCCGGCCGCGACGGCGTCCAGCAGGTTCGCCTGCGCTTCCCCGCTCATCTGCGCCGACGGATAATCGGACAGAATCACCAACCGACGGCCCGACAAACTGGCAGGTTCGATCGCGCGATCGCTGGGGCAATAGTCAAAGCTAAAGCCCCACATCGTCAATAATCCCGCCAGATACGCCGCATCACCGTCGAGACAGGTATCGCCACAATAGAGGATCGGTGCCATCACTCGCCAACTACCTTTCTCGGACGATTCTCAAACTCTGTCGGCACAATTGATTACGGGTTGAATCCCCAGCCGGGCAGGCTAGTCGCAGGGCGGATCTCTGACGATAGCTACAGGGGAGGCCGGACTATCCAGAAGCTCACCCATCGGCCGTTGCACCAGAATGATCTACGGAAAGAGCGAAGTTTAACCGTGCGATTCAACTTAGCCAAGCCAATGCGTGCGGTCAAAGATCTGGCAGGCAACGGGTTCGAAATAGCGATCAAGGGGAGGAGAAGCGGGCCATCAATTCTCGAAAGGAGGCATTTCCGACGTTGCATCAACGCCTGAAGAGAGATAGTCTGAACACTTGGTATTCGTGCATTTCATTTTTGATTTCTTTTTGCTGTCTTTGTCGTGGACTTATTCAGTCGACCACTCTTCGGCATCATTGATGGTGTGCGGAGACCGGCCGGCAGTCAGAGTGCGGACCGCAGACCACAAACACACTTCCCATGTCTGCGAAACGTGCAGGTCCTGAAGATCCAATTGAGCAGGGGTAGATGAGTCGGGCCACTGAGTCGTTGATAGCCAGTTCGCATTCACACTGGCGTAATTCACATCAATTATTGAGGACGACTGTCATGCGGCCTAACAAACAGATCTCGCGCGGTTTCACGTTGATTGAGTTGCTGGTGGTCATCGCGATCATCGCCGTGTTGATTGCGCTGCTGTTGCCCGCGGTCCAGCAGGCACGCGAAGCGGCTCGCCGAACACAGTGCAAGAACAACCTGAAGCAAATTGGATTGGCACTGCACAACTATCACGACTCTATCGGAATGTTTCCCTATTGCAGCACCTATCCGTTTGGAGCCAACACCAAACACACCTGGGTGGAATTTATCCTGCCCTATATCGATAACGCCCCCCTCTACAATCAGATCAATTTCAGCCTCAGCAATGACGCCACAACCCCCTCTAATAACCTGGCGTTGTTCGATTCGAAACTATTTGGGTTCATTCAATGCCCATCAAATCCCAATTCGACACTCTTAACGTGCAAGAATGGCGCGCTGTTTCAAGAGTTTGCCTCGAAGCACCAAAGCCTGGCCTACCCGCTGATGTCGGGCAGTATTCAGCCGGATTATCTCTCGCCCGACTGCCCAGGTGAAGGCACCTACTGCAACACCGAGACGACCGCCAGTCACTCCTGGAATTCCTCGCAGAGCTATTCCAATTTTCCAGGCATCTTTAATCGCGGGATCACATCATCCCGCATTCGTGATGTCGTGGATGGCACCAGCAACACGATCATGGCTGCCGAGAGAAACAGTGAAGAGTGCGGGTGGGGCGGAGCCTTCAGTTGGAATTTCACCAACGTTTACACCGGCCAGAAAATCAACAGCCCGACGCGGACCGTAGTCTACAACAGCGATTGGTGGCGCAATTGTGGTTCGTCCAGTTACCACACGGGCGGAGCTCACATGCTGATGGCCGACGGTGCCGTGCGTTTTTTCAGCAATAACATCGATCACCGCAGTTACTGCTACCTGGGCGACAAAGCAGACGGCAACGTCGTCTCACTTGATAACTAGGTGGGCCGCCAAAGTAGCCTCGTTCGCCAGAACGTGGGTCGATTTCACGCTGGCTCCGTAGCATTCACAGCACGACAGCAATCAGCCGCTGGGCGCTAGCCCACGGTTCACCCATTCGCAGGATAGGCTTCCATCCTGTCATTCCGAAACGACGACGACGACAGGCTGGAAGCCTATCCCACGATCGGAACCGGACGCTAACGCGTGCCGGCTGATGCAGCGATCACAGCCATCGGCCGCAGATCAAACCGCCTTGCGCATCGGTACGGGAGCCTGTTGGTCGGATTCCAGGTCGCTCGGATAGTTATAGCGGTCGAAGACGTCTTTGAATCGATTGTAGACCTGGCGTTTGATGTCCGGATCCATGATGAATTCGTTCTTCTTATACTCCCGCAAGCCCGCAAGTTGTTTGTTGATCGCGGCCTCGACCGTGCCAAAATTCTCCCAGCCGAAATGCTCGTAGATCTTCCGCATCTCGCGGACCGGATCTTCTTCCAGCTCTTCGTAGCGGAGTTCGATCAAACGGTTCGGAGCGACCATCCCGCGTGTGGCATGGTAACGTTTGAAGAGTTCCTCGTAGCAGATGCACATATCGTCTTCCATCCCGACCCAATTGGGTTTGGCCAGCCCATTGGCCACGAACAATTTGCGTCGGAGATGCACGGACGAATTGTAGACCGCATACGGATTGCGAACGATGTTGATGAAGTGCGCGTCGGGGAACATCTCTTGGATGATCGGGATGCGATAGCTGTGCGACGGCGATTTCAGCAGCAGCTGCTTCCCCTTCGACTTCAACGTGATCTTCTTCAGGAAGTACAGAAACTCACGCTTCCACATCTCGCGATCGGCGGTGGGCAGATTGTCGAGATCGAAGAAGTCCTTGTAGTGCTTGCGGTCACCCTGGAAGGCGAGCAGGAAGTAGGGCGAAATGAGCGTCAGGTTCAAGAGCGCCATTTCATCTTCTTGCGGCGCCGACCACGAGACCTTCATGTTGTCCATCGGCCGCGTGGCAGGCAGCAGCCATTTGGTGAACTTGGTCGTGGTCGATTCGGTCAGCAGGAAGTGATGCGGGTTGAGGACCTGATAGGTGTTGGGCGTGACGAACCGCTGATCTTCGGCCAGCATGTTGTGCAGCCACGTGGTCCCTGAGCGCCAATGCCCCAGCACGAAAACCGGGGGAGCGGGAATCTGCACGTTTTGAATGCTGCGTCCGTAGACCAGCTTCTCGGCCAGGCCGGAAATCGAGTTGTTGATACTGCAACCGGTGCAGATCGCGATGCGGGCCGCCTGAGTCCAATCCATCGGCGGTCGCATGGCCAGAAATCGCAACCACATGGGGAAGGTCATCCCTTGCCACACGCTGAACGGTCCCTGACTGGATCCCGAGAGTTTTTCTTTTTTCTTTTCGTTGGCCGGTTCACTCATGCGGTACACCCTTACCCAAAACAAATGTGGCTGCAACTGTTTACCGGCGACAGGCCCCCCGCTGGCCCGACACGCGGCCCACATTCATCGCGACCAAGCTGCAAAAGTACAGCCAGGACGCGGGGTGGAAAAACAAAGTGTCCTCTCATGGCTGGGAGAGGACGATCCTGAATTGGTTGATCTATGATTTGTCGCACAGAACACTGCCGTTAATTTTCAAATGGCGGCATGCACTCGCACCTATTTCTGAGATCGTCCACTCTTGCGATCCGCTTGACACTTTGGCCGCATCTCAGAATCAGCAAGGCAGACAATACAGAACGAACCCCTAAATGTTAGCTGTTTCGCCCAATCGATTACAGCCGAAACGGCCGTCTTCGATTGATTCCGTCCATTGTATTTAACGGGATCCCGCCCTGAAAACGTAGCAAAACGCAGGACATTCGGTCAGTTCCTGGGTAACGGATCAAGAACGCGGCCGCGCACGTGTATGCCGAATGGCCCCGTGAGTTCGGGCAATCTCATCTAGAAATGGCGACACAAAAACACCCCAATTTAACCAAGCACCCTAGAATTACCGACGTACAAGCGATCAGAAGACTCACAGGAGTCAATCGATCAAGAAGAGTTCTTTGCCACGGATGGACACAGATGAAACACGGATTAATACAGGATACGACCATCCACGTTGTGTTTGAAACACGGTCGTGAGGCGCGTTGCCACTGCCAATTTGGGCTCAGTCGACGATGATCCCATCCGTGTTCAATCTGTGTCCATCCGTGGCTAAAAATGCCTTGTTCAGATTCTTACGCGCTCGGGGGTCTATCTTAGCTCTGGGCCTGCGCCAATTCGGCTCGCCAGCGGTGCAGCGTTTCCAGAGCCTGAGACGGAGTCAGATCTTCCAGGTTGATGCCCTTGATGGTTTCGATCAAGGGGTGTTCGGGGGGCGCGAACAGGGTCAACTGGCGATCGCGTTTCCGTCCGCGAACCATCTTCGGCCGGTCTGGAAACTTGGGACGGCCTTCCGGATCGAAGTGGTCGCTTTCCAGGGTCTGCAGAATGGCCCGCGAGCGTTCAACGACGTCCAATGGAACTCCTGCCAACCGGGCGACGTGGATCCCGTAACTCTTGTCGGCGGGACCTTCCACAATTTTGTGCAGGAAGATGACGTTGTCCGCATCTTCGCGGACGGCAACGTTCCAGTTGCGGGCGTGTTTCAAACTGTTCGTCAACTGCGTCAGTTCGTGGTAATGCGTCGCGAACATCGTCCGGCAGGCGATGGCATCATGGATGAATTCGGTCACGGCCCACGCCAGCGAGATCCCGTCATAGGTGCTGGTTCCGCGGCCAATCTCATCGAGGATCACCACGCTGCGATCCGTGGCAGCGTTCAGAATCCTGGCCGTTTCGGTCATTTCGACCATAAACGTACTCTGGCCCTTGGCCAATTCGTCGCTGGCCCCGACACGCGCAAAGATGCGATCGGCCACGCCGATAACCGCGCGGCGCGCGGGAACGAATGAGCCCATCTGCGCCATGATCGTCAGCAAGGCGACTTGCCGGATATAGGTGCTCTTGCCCGCCATATTGGGGCCGGTAATCAACTGAATCAGCCCGTTCGAGCCACCCAACCGCACGTCATTGGGGACAAATTGCCCTGAAGGCTGGAGGCGATCCAGGACAGGATGCCGGCCTTCTTCGATCTCCAGAACGGTCTCGGCCACGACGTCGGGCCGGCAATAGTTGCTGCTGACGGCGAGCACCGCCAAACCAATCAGCACGTCAATCTGCGACATCACGTCGCCAGTCTGCCGCAGCCGCCCCCCTTGTAATCCGATCTGCTCCCGTAACTTCAAGAACAGATCTTCTTCCAGCGAGTGCGACTGTTGTTCCGCCCGCAGCACACGGTCTTCGTGCGTTTTCAGCTCCGGAGTAATGAAGCGTTCCTGATTCTTCAACGTCTGCTTGCGAATGTATTCCGGGGGAACCTTGTCCGCATTCGCCGACGTCACCTCCAGGTAATATCCAAACACGCGATTGAAGCCCACCTTCAGATTCGGCAGTCCCAGGCGAGCCGCTTCTTGAGCCTGATAGCGAGCAATCCATTCTTTGCCGCCACGCGCCAAATCCCGCAATTCATCGAGTTCCGCGCTGTAGCCATCACGGACAACGCCCCCCTCCTGGTACGACAGCGGGGGCTCATCCATTAGCAACTCGGCAATCTGCGAACGGATTTCCGGACACAGTTCGATGCCCGCTTCCAATTCCTGCAGCAAGGCTGCTTGTCGCCCACAGAGCTTCGCCTTGAGCTTCGGCAAGATCTGCAACGACGACGCCAGACAACCTAAGTCGCGCGGTGTCGCACGGCCGGTGGAAATGCGCGCCGTCAGACGCTGCAGATCATAGGTCTGCTTGAGCAGTTCGCGGATCTCCTGGCAGAGCAGGGGGTCGCGCATCAACTCGCCTACCGCATCCAGACGACGATTGATGGCCTCCACGTCAGTCAGTGGATTGGACAACCAATCACTCAGCAACCGGGCCCCCATCGGAGTGACAGTCTCATCAATGACCGCCAGCAATGAACCTTCCCGCTTGCCTTCTCGCAACGTGCGCGTGAGTTCGAGACTCCGCCGAGTCGATTCGTCGAGAATCAGGTTTGTGCCCCGCCGATAGGGCTCGAGTTGTACGATGTGATGCAGGGAAGTCTTCTGCGTTTCGCAGACATATTCCAGCAAGGCACCCGCGGCAGTGATCCCCGGCGACTGTTGATCGAGATCAAATCCCTCCAACGTCGATGTCTCGAAATGTTGCATCAGAATACTGCGAGCATGGTCGGGGACGAAACACCACGCCGGCCGCTGTGCCAGCATCATCCCCGACACTCCCAGGAGCGCCTGATGGGCAACTGACCCACGCGCATTCTCCGGAAACAAACATTCGGCCGGGCGCAGTCGGGCCAGTTCGTCACCGAGGTATTTCAACTCAATATCGGTGGTGACAAAGCGACCAGTTGAGAGTTCCAGCCACGCCAATCCAACGCGGTCTTTTTCGGGGTATATTGT
>JAQGHS010000047.1 GCA_028291605.1 Planctomycetaceae bacterium
CACGCGATTACCGGGTTGCAATCCTGCTTTGGCCCTGATTGCGGGTGATCAACGGCATTTGGCACGCGCCGTGCGAAGTCTATTTCTCAGCCACAACACACACGTTGAGGTGATCGACCCGCACAAGCGACCCCGTCAGGTCGTTCGAAATTTGGACCCTACAGCAAGCCACCTGGCAACCTCGATCGCCAGTCGGCTGGTCTGAACGACGAGACCTGACGGATCGCCTGTCGGCCCTGGTTCTTTCGAAATCGAAGTTAAGGCCTCCGGACTGCGGTCCGGGACTTATCTGATGGATTCGGTTCCCAACCGGATCTGATGCGACTCGAGTGCAAACTCGAATACCCACCGACCCGTGGAGACGGGTCCAGCCCTCCTCACTTCCCGCTCAGTTTCTCACCACAGATGGCCGATCGGAGCTTTTTTGATAAGGCTCCCTTCGGCCTCTCGTCTTCTTTGAAGGTTCGCAGGTGACTCAGTTTGTGAGCGGCATGGCGCTAGCCACCGTTTCCGCGTTTTGATATTCCTGGAAGAACCGGCGGCTAGCGCCGTGCCGCTCACGGGGCTGGCCACAAAGCGAGTACCTGTGGCCTCACATCACCCGGTTCACCGCGAATGACGAATCGGGATCGGTTGTTCTTTGTGGGAATACGGTGCATATGTATCGACGCAAATGATCTACACCAAATTCGCTGTTTCCGACTACAATCCCCGCCCCTGCCCACCAGAGGCTTCCGGATAGGATCTCTTCAGGTCGATCGCCCCGTTCTCCGCACACTTCTATTTTCAATATTGCGAGGACCACAGCATGACGCAACGGTCACAGCTCCCCACGGATGGATTCGAAGGTTCGTTAATCAGTCGGCTGTGCGCGGCAATGGGCCTGGCGACGCAGCCGAAACGAGCAGCGCAGCGCAGGCTGATTGATTCGTCGGAAAGCCTGGAAACTCGCCAGATGCTTTCGGCCACAGGATCGAATCTGGGTCACCTGGACTACAACTTTCCCCTTGCCGATCAGCAGCAGCCACATATCAACGTGCAGTTGGCAGTCGTCGATGTGCAGGATCAGGCCTTTTCCGTGGCCGAGAACACCAGCGCCGGGGCTGTGGTCGGAACGGTCGTGGCGTTTGACCCCGATACTTCCACGCCCCTGTCCTATGAGATAACCGCCGGGAACACCAACGCCGCTTTCGCCATCAACTCAGTGACTGGCGCGGTTACGGTCGCGAATTCCTCGGCACTGAATTACGAAGCCCAGACTACATTCTCGTTGACGGTGATGGTGACCGACAGCACGGATCCAACCACGTCGGACACGGCCGTCATCACGATCAACGTCACGAATGTGGACGAGCCGACTTCGATTTCCATCAATCAGACCCCCATTTCCTATCAGATTGGTAGCGAACCGATCCTGGTTGATCCGACAGCGCTGGTGATTCCCGACCCGGATACTCCCTCCCCGAGTTATAAGAATGCACGGCTGGTCATCGGCGTGGCCGGCCCGCGCTTGTCGACCTTAGATGTCATTCGAGTCATGAGCCAGGGGAACGGTGTTGGACAGATTCGCGTGACAGGCACGCAGATCTACTACGAAGGCCACGCGATTGCCTCCTATAAGGGTGGCCGAGGGGCTGATCCCAAACTGACAATCTCGTTCTATTCGACGGCGACAGATCAGTCGGTTCAGGCGTTGTTGCGTCAGGTCGCATTCAACACCAAGACCCACACAGATCCGGCTCCGGATCGGGTTTTGAATTTTGCTCTGATCAATGTCGGCGGGCAGAATGCGCCGGTTGTGAGTCGCGTGATCCACATCACACGGCCGTAATTGCGACTGTCCGAACCAGTGAAGTCTCGCGTCACGAAGTGACCGTCATACAAGCTCGAAGCGCAAGCGAGTGCATCTCCCTGTTTTATCCAGGAGATGCACTCGCTTGCGCTTCAAGCTTGTATTGGGCTAAAACAAAAGAACCTGAGGAATCACCCACGCCGATTCCTCAGGTCCCCCAGTCGGCGAGTCTGGCACCAGCTCGCCGATGTTTCTCGTTCGGTATTAGTGGGGAGCCCCACCTCCACCCGCTTGTCCCAGCAGCAACTTGGCGATCATGATGTAGACCGGGATTCCGATGGTGACGTTGTAGCTGAACGTCAAACCGAGTGACGCGGCCAATGGCAACGTCGGGCTGGCTTCGGGAATCGCGAGGCGTTGGACAGCCGGCACGGCGATGTAAGACGCCGCTCCGCACAACACGCCGAACAGGACATAAGTGCCTACATCGAATGGCACTCCGATGCCCATGCTATATAAGTGAACGAAAACCATTCCCATTGTCGCAAACAGGTTGGGGGCGAGAATTCCGAACAGCACGAACGGCAGGCCCGCCGTTCGCAGATCCTTCAGACGCTGGGAGGCGGTCATTCCCATTTCCAGCAGGAACAAGCACAACATGCCCTGAAACAGCGTAATGAACAGGGCATCGTCCGGACCGGTGACTTTCGAGCCTTGCAGCTGACTGAGGAAGCCGATCAGGATCCCGGCAAACAACAAGTAGATGCCGGGATTGAAGAAGACTTCGTGCAGCACCTCCAGGTCGAATCCACCCTTATTCTTGTGCTTGCTGGTGTCCTCATCATCTTCCATATTGTCTTCGAGTGCCATTTTGGCCTCGAATTCTTCGCCCTTGACGCGCTTGTGCTCGTCCTCTGCATTGCCACCATGGCCCGCTGATTCGCGGCGAGTGACCGTTACCGAGCTGACCCGGCGTTGCTGGGCACCATGACCGGCAGCCGCATCGACCAGCTCTTCTTCCTCACTATGATCAATCGTCGTGCGGATGCGAGTGGTGACCAGATTGTTGTAACCGGCCTCGTCAGGCATGTTGCCATCGCGATCCATACCGGTCGCACGCAATCGGGAAATGAGAAACAGTGCCACCAGGCAGCCGGGGATTTCCATCACTGCCAGCAGTACCGGCATGTATGCCGCATAAGCGATATTGGCCGCAGTGAGCACACCCACGCACGTCACGAAAGTACCTGCCGAGTCTGAGCCATAGTAGCCGGCAACCGTTGCCGCATCGATCCGCCGCAGCTTGGTCGCGCTCCGCAGAATGACATAGGCCAGAATGCCCACAAGGGTATTGGTAACGAATCCCAGGACCATGAAGCCCAAGGCTTGCGCGAGCGAGGAACTGCCCAGCAAGGCCAGCTCTTCTCCACCGTGCCAACCGATCGCCAGCAGCAGGTAAATCGTCAGGCCCTGATAGACGGCCTTGGGAAACTCAAACTTGACTCGCAAGATCGGAATCAAGAAACCAGCATAAAAGAAGAGCAGCAGTGGTTTAAAGAGGTTGTGCAGTACGTTGCTGAGAAACTCTTCGAACAATGTTTGCGGGACATGGGGGACAGCCGGAGCCGCCGCCGCAGCCACTTCCCCCGCATTCGCGAGAAGGGAGTGCGCAATCTGCTGTAACTCAAGCATGTGCTGGATGACCGGTGTCATAATCGAATTTCAACCTCATTCGTGGGTACTGACTGCCCCGGTAGCGTTTTCACCTCGACACGTCTTTGCCGGGAGCATCGCTTACCGTTTACGCACGGAACGTGCCGCAGTCCAGTCTGCAACATAAAGAGGAAGTTGCAGAAACACAACATGAGTTGAAATAGATCATGCCAGTAGGGCGTAACAAACTGATGGATATGGGGTTATGCCACGGTTGCTTCATTTTTGAAATGATGACTTAGGTCGAGACTCGCCGTCTGCGGCAGCCGAATTTGGCTATGATGTATCCAATTTGCTTGGCCAGTATCTGGCCAAGACACTTCGATCCTGTTGAATTTCCAGGCAGTTGAACGCTCACCGATCTGGTCCTTACAAATAAAAATGGCCTGCGGCGACGAATCACCACAGGCCATCTCAATCTGTCATCAAAAATCTCGGTTACGGCTTCTTCACGTAGCGTGCTCCACGCATCACTTGAACGTCAGCGATCCAGGCGATGCAGGAATAATTCTCGAAGAAATTCCGCGAGACATGCGTCAGGATCTTATGGGCGACCTCTTCCGGACAAATGATGGTGATCTGGATATTGCTTCCATATCCGACACCACTGCGGAGCCCTCGTTCGCCGTCGCCTGAGCAATCCGTGACCGTATAACCGCCGGCTCCCAGTTCCTTCAGCTTGGGGAGCAATTGATCCTGCAGAATCTTCTCAGTGACAATCGTCACTTGTTTTAATGGATAAAGTTGCATGGCAATGTTCCTTTATTGAGCAACGACCGCTGGTGAGTCTGTTACTCCTGTTGCTTATTTGAATTGTTGCAGTTGTCGAGGTCGAAGTCTGCCCCCCCTCGACTACAACGGTCGCCGATTTCACGTCGCGCCGATCATCTTGGCCATTTGGTAATAGATCGGAATGCCAAAGGCGATGTTGAACGGGAAGGTGATCGCTAATGCCGCGGTAATCGACAGCGTGGGGTTCGCCTCGGGCAGCGTCAATCGGACAGCCGGCGGAGCCGCGATGTAAGACGCACTGGAGACGATGGCTGCGAAGACCGTGCAACCACCCAGGTTCAAACCGGCCAGATGTCCCAGGTAGGCACCCAGGAATCCGTGGAAGAGGGGAACGAGAACACCGAATGCTACCAGGAAGATACCGACCTTTTTCAAGTCGCCGAGCCGTTCACCAGCCACCAGACCCATCTCCAGCAGGAAGATGCACAAGGCCCCGCGGAAGATCATGCCCTTGCTGTAGAAGAAGTCGAAGAAGGGGTGGAAGCCTTTTTCCGACATGAATAACGTCGAAACATAGCCAATCACCAGCAAGCCGGCCATCAACATGATCGACTGCCCGGTCATCACTTCGTAGAGGGCTTCGCCCAGTTTGCCTTCTTCCTTCGTATGGCTGTGTCCATCGTCGGGGGGCAACAGGGTTTCGGACGATTTCGCGTCATGCTTCACTTTCGAGAAGACCGCTCCCATCGCGAGCGCGATGGCAATTCCAGGGCATTCGAGAACCGTCACGAGCGTCGGCAGGAAACTATTGGGAGCATGCCCGCTCTGATTGGCAAACACGTCGGCGACGGCATAAGTGACGGCTGACGTCGAACCATAGTGAGCTGCGATACCGGCGGAGTCCGCCACCGACAGACCACCGAGCCGCCGCAAGATCACGTACGCACTAATCGGAGTGAAGCACCCGAGAGCCAGGGTGACGAGAGCCGGCAACCAGACCGTCGAGATACCGTGATCTCGGACTTCTTTGGCGAGTTCGTGTCCCCCGACAAAGCCGATCGACATCAGCAGGAAGATCGAAATCGAGTAATACAATTCTTTGGGAATCTTAATTCCACCGTGAATCAGCTTGCAAAAAATTCCGAGTGCAAAGCACATCGGAATGGGGG
>JAQGHS010000625.1 GCA_028291605.1 Planctomycetaceae bacterium
AAATGTCGGTTTAAACAAATAGGAACTGGACTCACCAGCACAATTCAATTAGCTATCGGAAAATACGTCCCAGGCCCAACCATCATTCGTGTTTGCTGGAGGTTCAGTTGGTTCGATGCGGGGAGTGCGATTGGACGAACTGATGGCTCGATCGATCACCGTTGCCTTCGCAGGCTTGATCCCTTGCGAGGCGTCCCGAGCTCGTTGATCGACCGCCAGCCGAAGTCCTTGGAGTTCACGATGGGCTTCGCTGAAGTCGACCGTCTGAGCGGCGATCATCTGCATGCGTTGCAAACGTTGTTCCAGTGATGCCTGGACTTGATCACTCAAGATTTTTTTACTGATCGTGGCCGACAGGTGTTGGGCCAGTGCGTCGACCTCAGCCACAAGTTGCCGCCGGCAGTCGTCAATTTCGGACTGTCGTCGTTGCGACAGGGTTTCGCGCTCTTGTTCGTTCCGCCAGACATTCAGTTCCAGAATGCGGCCTGTGGCTAAGTGATCATGTTGGGCTGATTGCATCTCGAACGCCTGTCGCCAATCGCGTTGGTCATGGCTGAGATGCGACAGGACTTCGGTCTCCAGCGTGACGGGATCGACGGCGGGCATCCATTGATCGTTAAACCGCAGGTGCGGAATCTTCAGCAGCTCCCCACTGATAATATGTCGCGGATCATTTTCCCGCAGAGCCAGAGTGGAGTGTGGTGAGAAGATCGCTCGCAGGTGTTCGATGGTGCGGCACAAGCAGGCGATTCCGGCCTTGGTGCGTGCGGATTCATGTGACCGGCTGTAAGCGGCCAATTCGGTAATGACACTGTCGGTGCGATCCAGTATCTCATCCCGCAGCAATTCGGCATCGCGACTCGCCAGCGTCCGTCCCTGAGCAGGCTTTGACGCGCACAACCGCAACCAGCGGCTGGCATAGTCGATGGCCTCGCGGATCATGGCGAGCATGGCCTCTTGCGGGAAAATGATGGCCCCGATGGCGACCGTGGCAGTCGCTTCGTTCACGGTGGATTCGAGCCGAACGCTTTGAGTCAGCCGATCGATCTCCGACTTGACCCAGTTCCGTTCTGTCTCCTGTCCGGTACGAATGGGTTTCAGCAGTTTGTAGACGATGCGGAAGACCTCTTGCCATTTGCTCCACAACCGCACGGCCTCGGGATGACGGATCGTGGGGCTGGCGGTCAGCGTCCAATGAGCGTGCAGGAAGAGCAGCGACGTGCGAGTGGCCAGCGAATATTTCTTGATCGTTTCGGGCAGCCAGGTCTCGACAGTTTGTTGCAATGTCTCCATTTCACCTTCCCACCGGGAGAGATCACAATCCGGTGTGAAGAGGTCGGCCGCTTGCCCCTGCAACTGTTGGCCGTAGGTCAGGACGCGGCTGCAATAGTTGTAAAGATGGCTTAGACCGGGTGTGATGCGGAACGAACGCAAAATCATCGCGGCCGATGGGGACGAGGCCAGCAATGCTGGGATTAAAGATGCAGCCCGCAGAAAGAATCCTGTCCCCGCATTCCACTCCGGACTGCTGGAGTTGAGGAGTTCCGGCTTGAACTGCTTCAAGTCTTCTTCCAGCAAACGAGCGATTTCGCCCTTGGAATAGCAGAGATGACGACTGAGTGCCAGGGCGCGCATCACCCACGCCGGCAGAATGTAGGCGTCACCCTGAAGATGGCTTTCCGAACTCCGCGTCAAGTGATAGGCCAACGCAGCTCGATCATCCCACAAGAGTTGCAGCGTGACCTGCGACATCATGGTTCGCCGACTGGCAGCATCCGCCTGCAGGGCTCGCCGGGCGAGAATCCCGACGTTGCCGTTGGCCGGCGCGGAGGTGGCCACACTTGCGGCGCGAATGGGCTGAGACTTCGCCCAATGATAGGGGTCTTCAGATAACAATTTCAGGTCGAGCGAGCGCGAATTGCGTCCCGCAGATTGATCAGACGCCGCGCTACCGATGGTGTCGAAAATCGAATCCTGATTCGTATCGAACACACTGTCATCTGAGCCGGCGTCATCCAGTTCGTCCCAGCCGACGGTCGTCAACGGAGCGGCGGCAGGCGGTGCTTCCGGTGATGCAGCCTCGGTGACGGGATAGATTGTCAGCCGCTGGCTGGACACAGTACCGAGCAGTTCTTCGCCGTTGATGAACTTGACGCTGGGAGTGCTGGGTTCAACTTTGCGAACCTCGCCCGGCCGTACATCGGTGGAGCGGGGCACAAAGTCATCATGAATATTGCCGGTGTCGCTCTGCGGCAGTTCGTCGGCCACCGGGGTGGCGACGGTGCTGGCGGCTTCAACGGCAGTACTGTTGACGTCCGACTCGACGCATTCGTGAGCAACCAATACAGCGTGGTCCAGTGCGGGCAGCGCTCGAATCTTGCCGCGAGCAATTGCGGTCGCGAGTGCCCGTCCCCACGTGTCGGTGATGCGTTCCTGGTACGCAGTCCAATCATCGTCCGATAGGTCATCGGCGGCGTGGACCAGGTTCAACAACGCGTTGAACGGATGGTTGCC
>JAQGHS010000626.1 GCA_028291605.1 Planctomycetaceae bacterium
CAGGAAGCATGTCCCGGAATCCACTGCCTCTAAGTCGCTGCGCTCCCCCAGGTTCAAGCCCCCCCTGCGGCGTTCATGATGGATAGAAGAGATGGCGGACTAAACTGGCGGTCGATGACTCAGCTTCTCGTCCAACCATGAAAACGCTTCGTCCTGCATGGCAATCGTCCAGCGGTGAGGTTCGTCGTAGAAGCGGCCGAGGAACTGCTGGGGGCTGCCGGCGGCTTGATAGAGTTCGGCGATGCGTTGGACGGAGGACTGCATTCCGGTCAGCGGGAAGAGTCGGTCTTGTGAGCATTGTTGCACGAATAATCCACGCGGCGCGGCGAGCGACACGAGTTCCGGCAAGTCCATCAGCCGCTGCAGGCCAGGTAGAAAATGAATCCACGAGTGTGTGTCGACGTGTGATTTCAGCATCGGTCCCAGCGACGACATGAAGCCCACGACGCACGCCGCTTTGATTCGCTCGTCCATCGCCGCGAGATACGCCGACCGATAGCCACCCATTGAGATGCCAACGCAGCCGATGCGCTGCGCATCGACCTCTGGCCGAGTCGTCAGGTACTCAACGACCCGGCGGTCGTCGAAGTTGACGACTCCCGGCCACGTTGCGCCGGCCAACACGAGACTCTTGGCGACCGTGGATTCTTTGGCTCGGCACTTTTGGTTGAGCTGCTGCACGTCGTCGAGCGAATACTTCGAGCGGTCCCAACCAAACTTCAAATCCTCATCGAGCAGCACACGCCGTTCGCCGAACATGAATGCGTCAATCGAGATCACCACATACCCGCGTTTTACGAGCGCGGTCGCGGTCGGCCGGCCGGAGTAGTTTTGCTCGTGGTATTTGGTCATCGCCGGATGATTGGTCCCCAGGTCGATGACCTTCTCCTTACCAAACAGAAACATGCCGCCGTGCGAATGCAGATCGACAATCGCCGGCGCGGGATTCTTTAGTCCCTTTGGGATCAACACATACGCCGGGATGCGGAACCACCCGGTTGTCGAGATCAGCACGCGTTCCCGCCAATAGTCGCCGCAGTCCACACGCTCGACGAGTTCGGGATTAAAGTCCACTCGCGGTGGCTCGTAGCTCAACACATCGCGCACTTTCGCACGAGCCGCTGCGCGAAACGCATCGTTAAAATCGACCTGCTTGCCGAGCGGAAAGACCGACGGCTGACACGTCAATGCGATTTGTTCGAGGGCCGCGAAGTTCGTTCCCAGATCGGCCGCAGTCGGCAACAACTGGCGTGCAGGATCGGCAGTCAGCGACGCCACGTCGTCACGTGCCGCCAGTTCCGTTGCGCTCAACAGCGGGAGCAAGCAGACACCCGCCAGAAACGCACGCCGATCAGGTTGTTCGTCAAACATGATCACTCGCTTTCGAAATGACACATTCAGCGGCAGCCCTTCTTGGGGCCAACCTGCGGAGACAACCGCCGCAGCGGGCTCGACTATTGCGGGGCGACGGGGATATATTTATTGAACAGTTTTGCGTAGTCCTCCCGGACCGGGCTGAACACATCCAGAACCAGGACCGGACCTCCGACCGCGACTGCCTTGTGGGGGGTGTTCGGTGGAATCAGGAACATGGCGCCCGCTTCGCACACCCGTGTTTCGTCGCCAATAGTCAACTCCAGACGTCCCTTCAGCAGCATGCCCCCCTGCTCGTGCGGGTGCGAGTGCAAGGGGACGACCGCCCCCTCATCCATCTCCAGGTAGGACAGCATTAAATGCTCACCGTACGGAGTCCGCATGCGACACCCGGGAACGGCCTCGATCGGTGGAAACTGCATGATATCGATGAACGGCATCGTCGGATCTCTCGAAATTCTCAAGTTGTCGGGGCGAAAACACAGAACAGGCATTTTATAGGGCGACAGGGTGACACTGTCAAATTGTGCCGAGTCGCCCTGGGTGTGGACATGCTCGGCTTCCTGCCTGGCGGGGCATTCTTGGAATCGGTGATGCTTGAATTCCAGGGGCCTGAGCCGAACAACAACGTGGGTCGGACAATCGCGTCCGTCTTGCCCCACGACGAACGTGGCCAGGATTGTCCGTCCGGCAACGCAAGGTCTCGCTCAATCCGGCGAGCCCAGTTGGTGCGGAAGTGGTGCTACTTAACATTGTTGCTTTTTTCCAAACGTCCGAGCATACTCAAGTTCACTTCATCTACTGGCGACTGCGGGGATCAAGAGGGGGCTTCATGTCTGGTCACTCAATCGCGTTCTGGACGCTGTTTTTGTCGCTGATCGCTCAATCTGGATTTGGCCAGTTACCGCCGGACAGTCAGGCAGACCGTCCAAAAGATCCGGCGGCCGCGAAGCTGGTGGACGACATTATCGCGCAGCGTTCGCAACTGAAACTGACCGGTGATGTGGCCTCATTGAAGAGCAATCTGGCCGTCATTGACCGGTTGGTCTCGCAGGCCAAACAGGCGCGCGAACTGGAAATCCAGAAAAGCGGTCCAGAATCTGGAACGACCAAGCGCCTCAATCTGCTGGTCGAGGGATTTGAGCGGTTGAGCGACAGAGTGGCTCGGATACCCAGGCTCATCGAGAAGAAGGAACATCAACTTGCGGCTGAAACCATGAAGTTCGTTGCGGCCATGGATCGTGCCTGGTCGGGAAAATACAACCCTGATTCGCAACCTCTGGTTCAGGCGGCTAAGGAACAAGCCAAACTTGGAGCTGATCTAATCCGTCCATTTAAGCCACTGCAGAAGCAGATTCAAACCGGGATAGGAGCGAAGAAGTGGGACGACGTCAGCAAGCTGTATTCGCAGCTCATTCAGGATCAGCGCAGTCAACTCGGCCCCCATCACAGTGAAGTCATTGACACCCTGTTGACTGCCAGCGGGTTTGAATACGCAGAGCGTAACATGGAACGTTCGATCGAATTAGGCAAATCAGCGCTCGAGGTCCTCGAGCAACTTCACGGCAAGACCCATCCGGAAGTGCGGCGACTGGAGGCTCGACTTCAATCGCTCGAGCGACTCCAAAAGGTCTCGCCGGAAGTGCAGCGTCTGGTCAAAGGCGTCGAGAACGCCTTCGGACAGCTGCCAATCAGGCTGACTCTGCGAACTCCCAAACAGCGAAGTGATCTGCTGGCCAGTGCCGTGGCAAGTTCCAGGGATATTCAGCAACACGTGGGACCAGACTCTCAAATGTATGCGAAGGCGGTCAGTACGATTGCTCAGCTCTGCAGCAAATACCAGAATCCATCGGAAGCGAAATTTCGATTCGAAATCGCTGATGAGGCGATGCGTGCCGTTCAATTGGACCAGACTCCTGAATACGCCAACCTGCTGAGAGACTGGTCGGTCGTGTGCAAGACCCTGGGCGACGATGAACTTGCCTTCAAACTGATCCAGAATGCCATCGGAATCAATCGGAAGCTGCACGGTGAAGAGAATTTGGAATACATCACCGATATGGAGAATTATGGCGCCTACTTTTTCCACGGTGAAGGATACGACAAGGCGCTGTTTGTGTTTGAGAAGGTCGCCAAACTGCGGTTCGCGGTATCGGGTCCGGCTGATGTACGCTATCACCACACACGAGAAAGGCTCGCCGCCACGCTGTTCAAGCTCAAACGCCTTAAGGAAGCCGAGTCCGTACTGACCGAATTGAACGCCATCCGTAAACCCGAACCTGGGTTCGAAACCGTGTTGGACGTCGATCTGGCCCAGTTGACGGGCAGCGTTGCCCAAAGGCAGGGGCGGCAGGCTGAGGCAATTCGCGCTTACGAACGATCTGTGGAACTGGCGGAACGCGTCCACGGCAAGACCGATGTTCACTATTCGATAGCGATGGCAAATCTCGCGGGGACGTTGATGCGCGGTGGTAACGATCCACGAATCGGAACACTCTTGACCGACGCGCTGAAGATTGATCGCGAATATGTCGACCGCATCAGCTTTGCGCAGACCGAGAGACAACACTTTCGCAAGATTGAAGAGTTCCGCTATTCACTGTTTCTCTATCTCACGTACGCCATCGGTGCAGGCAACCTGGATCGTGAGATGTACGAACAGATTCTGGCCTGGAAGGGACGTTCATTCCGCGAGCGGTGGGCAAGCAATACCGCGCGTCACGCGTCCGAAACACCACAGTTAGGCGACGCCTACACTCAACTCTGCCGGATTCTCTCTAACTTTGCGACATCAATCGAACAACGTGGTGAGAAAGCCCTGAATGAAGCCGAGTTCATGAAGGTTGTGGAAGACAAGGAGGCCGTGTGGCGCGCGTCGGCCCGGACCAAGGCGAAAACGGACGATGTCGTCAAGGCGACGTTAGCCGACATTCAACAGGCACTCCCTAAAAACGTCGCGCTGGTCGACTATTCGTACTACAGGCATTTCTCATTTCCTGACGCTGAGATTCCCCAAGCGGAAGACCGAATTCTGGCTGCCATCGTGCGCGCCGATCAACCTGTTAAGCTGATATCGGTGGGACAGGCCAAGCCGACGGAAAAAGCG
>JAQGHS010000102.1 GCA_028291605.1 Planctomycetaceae bacterium
GCTGCGTCGCTACTCCATCGCCTGCCCGGCCTGGCCGACCTGCGGTTTGTCGATCACCGAATCCGAACGCGCACTGCCGGGGATTCTGGATGAGATGGAAGTCGAGCTAGCCAAGTATGCCCTCAGCACTGAAGTCATCTCGGTGCATATGACTGGCTGCCCGAACGGCTGTGCCCGGCCATACACGCCGGACATTGGCTTGGTGGGGCGCGCTGCCGGTGAGCAATACACGCTGTACCTCGGTGGCAACACAATCGGCACACGGCTGGGTTCCATCTATGCCGACTACCTGCCGAAAGAGAACATCATCCCCTTGCTGTCACCCTTGTTTGCCTTCTTCAAAGCGGAGCGGAAAACGGGCGAAACCTTTGGTGACTTCTGTCATCGACAGGGCAAAGAGGGGCTGGAAGCGTATTCTCTGGCCTACAGCAAGGCGACGTGAACCTGCGGCGTTGATACCAGACAATGGCTCCCATAAGTCCCATTTGTCCCATCACATGAATGGGACTTATGGGACTTTGTTTTTTCCCAGCATCTGCGACCCGTTACTGCCGGTGGAGTATCCTCAAAGTTCAAGGTGGCGTGTGATTATGCCGATAAATCCGAGTAGGTAAGATAGCTGAACTTCCGGGGCAACCGCGTTTTTGCATCAGATTTGCACTCAATGCGGCCACAGAGTTCGACTTCCGGCCTACAATTCAATTGGGCAGGACCACATAATGGCTTTGGCTCAATAGACCGAAGTGTCTGTCGTATCAGTTGGTTGCGCCGCTGACACGGTTTTGCGGTTATGCCGGTAGTTGACCGGCCAGGAGTGCACCGACATGAATATCGTCATGGTCAGTTCAGAAGCGACCCCGTTTGCCAGAACAGGCGACTTGGGCGATTCGGTGACTTCGCTCGCCGAAGAGTTGGCTGCCAAAGACCAAACCGTCACCCTCATTCTGCCTTATTATCCGCAAGCGGTCGCGAAATCGATAACGCCTCTGCCGCCCACAGAGCCCTTGCCGATCGAGTTAAAAATCAAAATCGGTTCGCGACCGGTGACCGGCACCGTGCGGAGAACGCGACTTGCAGGTGGAAAGATTCAGGTCTTGCTCATCGAGCAACCTGCTTACTTCGACCGTCCGTTCCTCTACAACGACGGCCAACGCGACTACCGAGACAACTGCGAGCGTTTCGTGTTTTTCTCACGCGCCGCGGTCGAGCTGGTCCGGCAATTGAAGATCAATCCCGACATCGTGCATTGCCATGATTGGCAAACGGGGCTGATCCCAGCGCTGCTGAAAATTGAACATCGTAATCAGCCGCCGCTCAATGAAACGGCGTCCGTGATGACCGTCCATAATATCGTCTACCAGGGACAATTCTGGCATTGGGACATGGAACTGACCGGCCTCGATTGGAAGTATTTCAATTGGCGGCAGATGGAGTTCTTCGGCCAATTGAATCTGCTCAAAACGGGGATCGTGTTTGCCGACGCCATCACCGTGAATTCGCCTGAATATGCCCGAGCCATCCAGTCACCGGAACACGGTTGCGGATTACACGGCGTACTACGAACCCGTTATGAACATCTCATCGGAATCTCCGAAGGTGTCAACCAATACCTCGAAGTCTATCGTCACGCGATGCGCCGTGAGGATGTCGCTCAATTTGCCCCGCCTAAAGTCACTTCCAACACCAATTAAGCCCTGACTTGCGAGCTCACGAGCGATCTCGGCAGGCCTTGCAGATGATGATTGCCTCAGTTGCCAGGTCGACCACCTGAACTACTCAAACGCACCGATATTCGCCGCTCAACTCCCCTGATAACATTTCGTTTGCAGCGCTCAGCTCACATCGATCCAGACATTGCTTTACGCGTTCGCGCGGCTCGATGTTGCTGGCTATTCAGGCGAGTGCCTGCGCGACCACGATCTCCAATTTGAACGTCTCACATGCACCCCATTTCACTGGCGCTGTTCTGGCACCAACATCAACCCTACTATCCTGATGATGTAGCGGGCGAAACGCTGATGCCCTGGGTCCGTCTCCACGGAACCAAGGATTACTACGGCATGGCCTTGCACATCAAGGAAGTTCCCGAGTTTCGCTGTACCATCAACCTGGTCCCCAGCCTGCTGCTCCAATTGCAGGGGTATGCGGAACATGGCCGCAGTGACCGTCACCTGGACGTCTCGCGCCTTCCGGCCGACGGCATGTCGGCGATTGACGGGCACTATCTCCTCGACAATTTCTTCATGGCCAGTGTCGAGAACATGATTCGGCCCTATCCGCGGTACTATGAGCTGTACCAGAAGCGCGGATTCGGCGTCGATTCAGCCGAGAAGGCCCTGCCCCGGTTTTCTGAGCGTGATATTCGTGACCTGCAGGTCTGGAGCAATCTCACCTGGATGCACGAACTCGTGTTCGAATACGACACTGAGCTCCGCGCATTTCGTCAGAAGGGGCGGTTCTGGACCGAACAAGAAAAGAACTGGCTGCTCGACAAACAGCGAGAGATTCTCAAGGCGATCATTCCGCTCCACAAGGAACTCGTGCAGGGCGGCCAGGTCGAACTCACGACGACCCCCTTCTACCATCCGATTCTGCCGCTGCTGTTCGACAAGCGCTCTGCTCGCGTCGCGATGCCCGGGTGCGAGTTACCCAAGTACCTCGATTCCTATCGCCAGGACGCCCAGATTCATCTTGAACGAGCGGTGAAATATCACACCGAACTCTTCGGCAAGCCGCCTATCGGCATGTGGCCGTCAGAAGGGTCTGTCTCACAGGAAATCATCCCGGCGATTGCAGCAACGGGGATCAAGTGGATCGCTACGGACGAGGAGATTCTGTCCCATTCACTGGGCGGTCAGGTGGGGCGCGATCCGCAAGGCCATTTGCGGCAGCCCGAACTTCTCTATAGACCGTGGCAGCTCGAGGAACAGGGCAAGGAGCTGCAGATTGTGTTCCGCGATCATGGTCTCAGTGATCTGATCGGATTCCATTATCAACGCAGCCAGCCGGCTCATGCGGCGGGGGACTTGCTGGGCCGGGTGGAATCCATCGGCCGCAGCGTGGGGGAACGAGTCGGCAATCGGCCAACCTTGGTCTCCATTATTCTGGACGGCGAAAACTGCTGGGAATATTACCCCGAGGGAGGCGTGGAATTTCTGCGGACGCTCTATCGCGAATGCGTGAAGCATCCCAATATAAAATCCACGTGCATCGGCGATTATGTTCACGATTTCCCGGCCACTGATCGCATCGGACAACTCTTCGCCGGCAGCTGGATTTCCCACAATTTTGCCATCTGGATCGGCCATAGCGAAGACCGTGAAGCGTGGGATTTGCTGCACGTCACGCGACAATTCCTGGTGCAGGCGGAAGCCCGCGGGGGGCTGGAGGCGCAGGAGTACGCTCGAGCCTGGGAAGAGATCTATATCGCGGAGGGGAGCGACTGGTGCTGGTGGTATGGCGACGATCATTCGTCGTCGCTCGACGCCCTGTTTGACCAGTTGTTTCGGAAACATCTGCAAAACGTCTACGCGATTCTCGGCGTCCCCCCCCCCAGCAACTTGAATCGCCCCATTTCGCGCGGCCAGCAACGCATCCTGCATACGTCACCCCGCGGTTTCCTGGATATCGTGGTCGATGGTCGCCGGTCCTACTTTGAGTGGCTCAACGCGGGCAATTATGTCGCCGGTAGCGAACGCGGGACCATGGCGATGGTGACCGCAGGTGTGATCAAGGAAATCCATTTTGGATTCGACATCGATCGGCTGATGATTCGCTGCGACACGTCGACCCGAGCCAGCGACGATTTGCGGCAGGTCGCCGAATTGCGAATTGGATTTGTCGAGCCCGCTGGTTATGTACTGCGGGTCCGGAATCCCGGATTGCCGACAGCCACAGCCAGCTTGTATCACGACAATCTTCTGGTGGCCGACGCGAAGATTGCCTATGCCGCGGAACAAATCGTGGAACTGACCGTGCAATTTGCGGACTTGAAGGTGCCAGCAAATTCGCCACTGCAATGGTACGTGGAAGTCCTGGGCGAGAAGCAGAGTCTCGACCGGGCTCCTCGTGAAGGGGTAATGGATATGCTGGTCCCCTCGGCAGATTTTGAACGTATTATGTGGCAGGCGTAATCAGCCGCTGGGCGCTAGCCCACGGTTCGGATTCACATTCGGGTCGGACGCCGATCCCACGATCAGAACCGGACGCTAGCGCGTTCCGGCTGATTGAGTCGAGACACGACGTCAACATAACAAGCTTGTCCCATGCCTTACGGCACTGGGCTCACCAAATAAAACGGTAGGTTCCATTCATGCCCGATCTACGTAAAGATCCAATCGTCGGCCGCTGGGTGATCATCGCGACTGATCGCGCCAAGCGACCGCACGACTTCGCCCGCGAAAAAGAACGCTCCACCACGGCCACAGTATTTGACCCATTTTTGGCTGGCAACGAGAGTGCCACGCCCTCAGAAATCCTGGCTTATCGGGAAGCGGGCACCCATCGAGACAAGCCGGGCTGGC
Organism: Planctomycetaceae bacterium; assembly: GCA_028291605.1. Taxonomy (GTDB): domain Bacteria; phylum Planctomycetota; class Planctomycetia; order Planctomycetales; family Planctomycetaceae; genus JAKFVC01. The sequence goes on from JAQGHS010000102.1 coordinate 4,524, forward strand.
GCGTACGCGTTGTGCCCAACAAGTTTCCCGCACTGCAGGTCGAAGGACAACTCAGCAAACGTGGTGACGGCATTTATGACTTGATGAATGGAATCGGCGCCCACGAAGTCATCATCGAATGCCCCCATTATGAAGAAAGCATGGCCCGGCTGACGCTCGACAACATCCGCGAAGTCATCTGGGTCTATCGCGATCGCCTGGTCGATCTCAAAAAGGATCGCCGCCTGGTCCACGGGCTGGTGTTCAAGAACAAGGGCGCGCTGGCCGGAGCGACCATCGATCACAGCCACTCCCAATTGATTGTCACCCCCGTCGTTCCCATTAACGTCTGGGAAGAGATGGAAGGTGCGCTCGGGTTTTACAATTATCGGGGTCGTTGCATCTTTTGCGACATGGTGCAGCAGGAGCTGGCAACCGGCAGTCGTATCGTGCTCGATCTGCCCAATTTCGTGGTCTTTTGCCCCTTCGCCAGTCGTTTCCCCTTCGAAACGTGGATATTACCTAAACAGCACTCCAGTCACTTTGAAAACATTCAGCGGCAACAAGTTGAAGAATTGGGACTAGTACTCAAGACTGTGCTGTGTAAACTAGAACTCGCGCTCGACGACCCGCCGTATAACTACATTATCCACACGGCCCCGTTTGACACTCAGGAACTGCAGCATTATCACTGGCACATAGAGATCATGCCTCGTCTGACGCGCGTCGCGGGCTTCGAATGGGGCAGCGGCTTCTACATCAACCCGGTCCTGCCCGAACAGGCCGCGGCGTTTTTGCGAGACACCGATATCGATCCTGCGCGGATGGTGTGAAAGAAAGAGTTTTTAGCCACGGATTCACACGGATGAAACACGGATTGGGTCATCCTACTTTGGAGGTCAATCGGCGAGCACCAGCCCGCTGGTAGAACAATTTGAAGTACGTCTGGCACGTCAGAATTTGTCTTCGTAAATCCGTGTTTCATCCGTGTCAATCCGTGGCTAAAAAAGCTCCAAAACCTAAAACTTAACTCAGAGCGAAGCGAAATTTCAGGATATCCCGCCATGAATCGTTTGCGATTGGCCCTCGTATTTCACGATCACCAACCGATCGGTAATTTCGACGGAGTGTTCGAAGGGGCTTATCAAGACAGCTATCTGCCGCTGCTGGATGTCCTGCGCGACTATCCCGATCTGCCCATGGTTTTGCACACTTCCGGCAGCCTGCTGGAATGGATCGTCGCCAACCATCCGGAATACGTCGATCTCGTTCGCGGATTCGTCGATCGTGGCCAGATGGAAATCCTCGGCGGACCGTTCTACGAACCAATCCTCGCCTGCATTCCCCGCCGCGATCGCATCGGCCAGATGATCTTGTACTCAGATTACCTCGAACGACACTTCGGAGCCCGTGTCCGTGGCATGTGGGTTCCGGAACGAGTCTGGGAGCAATCCTTCGCAGCCGACATCGCCGACGCTGGGATTGAATACACGCTGCTGGATGACTTCCACTTCCGCAATAGCGGCATGCATCCCGATCAGATGCACGGCTACTATCTGACTGAGGAAGAAGGCCGGCTGCTGAAGATTTTCCCAGGTAGCGAAAAACTGCGGTACACGATCCCCTGGCAGGATCCCGAAGAGACGATCAAGTATCTCAAAGGGCTGCACGAGAAATTCCCCAACGCGGCAGTCGTCTGCGGCGATGACGGCGAGAAGTTCGGCACCTGGCCCGGTTCGAAGGCGCACGTCTTCGAAAAGGGCTGGCTGAGACGATTCCTGGATGCGCTGCGGGCCAATCGCGACTGGCTGGAGGTCTGCACGACGGCAGACATTATCGACAATTCGCCGCCGCTGGGTTCGGTGTATCTGCCCGATGCCAGCTATCGCGAAATGTGCGAATGGGCCCTGCCGCCAGAGCGACAACTCGAATATGCCCAACTGACGCGAACCCACGAACATGACGCCGACTGGCCGCAGTTGAAGCAGTTTATGCGCGGTGGCTTCTGGCGCAATTTCCGGGTCAAGTATTCCGAAGCCAACGAAATGTACTGCCGAATGCTGGAGGTCAGCCACAGGTTGGAGGAATTCCAGCAGACGGCCGCCGCGGAGCTCCATCCCGAGGTTCTGTTCAAGGCCCGCGTCGAGCTCTACCGAGCTCAGTGCAACTGCTCGTATTGGCACGGTGCGTTTGGTGGCCTCTATCTGCCGCACTTGCGAAACGCCGTTTACCATCACTTGATTGCCGCCGACAATCTGCTCGAACAGATTGCCGGACGTAGCGGTCACTGGGTGCAGGTTGTCGCTGATGACTTCAATCTCGACGCCCGGAAAGAAGTGCGGCTGGCGGGAGATCGGCTGGTGGCCTATCTGTCGCCCAGTCGCGGCGGGCACCTGTTTGAGCTCGATATCCGGTCGACGAAGCACAATGCCTTGGCGACCCTGAATCGGCGACCGGAATCGTACCATGATCGAATTCGGGCCTTCGCGGAGAATCGAGAGCTGGGTGGGAAGGTCGCCAGCATCCAGGGTGAAGTGATCTTCAAACAGCCCGGTTTGGAAAAGAAGCTGATCTACGACAACTGGCCGCGCAAGAGCCTCGTCGATCACTTCTATTCCGCTGATGCGCAACTGTCCGACATCCAGCGTTGCGAAGGGGACATCGGGGATTTTGTGCTCGGCGTCTATGAAACAGTGTTGCGTCGCACTGCTCAGCGAGTCGAAGTGCAGATGACGCGGCAGGGTCAGGCCGGCCCGCATCAGATTCAAGTTTCGAAGACGGTGTCGTTGGATGTGGAGCATCCCGGTGAGCTCGAGATCGTCTATCAGCTGGAACAACTGCCAGTCGGCGAAACGCTGCATTTCGGTGTCGAGTTCAACTTTGCAGGGATGGCAGCGGGGGCGGCGGACCGCTACTACTACGATTCTCGAGGCCGGCAAATCGGTCAATTGGAGGCCGTTCAAGATCTGCCGCCGAGCGACCGATTGGGGCTCGTCGATGAATGGTTGGGAGAGGATCTGAGTTTGGAGCTGTCACAGCCAGCAGGCTTCTGGACGCTGCCGATCGAGACGATCAGCCAATCCGAAGGAGGCTTTGAAGCGGTCCATCAGAGCAGTTGCGTGATCCCGCATTGGCGAGTGACCGCCGATGCCGATGGTCGCTGGAGCGTGCGAATCAGCTTGTCGGTGGACACTTCGGCCGCTCAGGCTCGCAAGCTGCGAGAAGCCGCTGTCGTGGGTTAGCATTTCGATGATTGGTGTAGCGGAATCTCGTAAGAGTTCGACCCGAAAGTCTGGAGACTGCTGCGGAACTCTTACGAGATTCCGCTACACCGATTCCGGAGTCGTGACCGTATCGTTTGAGCGACTTACGTCCCCGACAATTTCCAGCGTGCCTGCCTGAGCTGAGCATTCGGCGAGTCCTTCAACAACTCGTACCAGACCGTGACAAAGCTTCCGTCCTGGCACTCCACGGTCGACGGGTAACCCAAGTCTCCGGTGTGACCATCCGCGCTGATGGTCAGCGGTTCGCTCCAGGTCTTGCCGTGATCGCTGCTGATTCGAGCCTGGTTGCCAAATGGTTTGCGGCGATGGCCATAGCTCATCAACAGGCGACCATCTTTCAGCCGCAAGAGATGGGAAGGCAGTCCCCAGACGTTGATCGCGTGCGGCACCGACCATGTCTTGCCGCCGTCAGTGGACGCCGTCTGCAGGGTCTCTCCGCGATTGTTCTGATTGTGATTACGGATATGAACGACCAATGAACCATCATCACATTCGACGCCATGCAGCTCGTGATACTGGCGATGGTCGTCGCCCGGTCGAGTGGGAATTGTCGCCAGCCATCCCCATGTCTGACCGTCGTCTGTCGACTGGCAGACGCCGACACGCGCCTCTTTCGTCCACAGTTCTTTTCCTGGATAGAGCACCCGGGTGTCAGAGAGTGCGATCGGTCCGTGAGGGCTATTGA
>JAQGHS010000122.1 GCA_028291605.1 Planctomycetaceae bacterium
TGCAAGTCCTTGGGCCAAGAGGTTGGGCGTCCGGTACTGATGCTCGACGTGGGATCGCTCATGGGTTCGCTGGTGGGACAGAGTGAGGAGCGAACCCGGCAGGCGTTGCGGATCATCGACGCAATGGCACCCTGCGTCGCAATGATCGACGAAGTGGAGAAAGCCTTCGCCGGAATGAGTAGCAGCGGCGACTCTGGAGTCTCGGCACGGATGTTCGGGACCTTCCTGAGCTGGCTCAACGATCATACTTCGGACGTATTCGTTGTCTGTACGGCCAACGATGTCTCGCGGCTCCCCCCGGAGTTCGCTCGTAGTGAGCGGTTCGATGGGGTGTTCTTTCTCGACTTACCGGGGCAGGACGAGAAGCAGGTCATCTGGGAGCTGTATCTCGACTTGTTCGAGATTGACCGCAGCCAGCGGCTCCCGGACGACACCCAATGGACCGGAGCTGAGATCCGAGCCTGCTGCCGCCTGGCAGCCCTGTTGGACCTGCCGCTCATCCAAGCCGCCCAAAATGTCGTGCCGGTCGCTGTGACCGCCGCAGAGGCCGTCCAGCGGCTCCGGACATGGGCCAGTGGCCGTTGTCTCTCGGCGAGCCAGCCGGGGCTCTACAGCAACGAGAGCACGACTTCCAAGTCACGCCGCCGTGTCAGTCGTGACCCGTCCACGAACTGATCGGAATTCAGTCAAACACCCTATTCTTCCTATTTCATCCATTTCCTGCAATGAAAGTCACACTATGAACTCACTCCTCGATCCGCCCCCCGTGCGGACGCAAAAGGAACCCGCCCAGCGGCTGCGGACCACGATGGCTGCCATGCGGCTGTCGTTTACCTGGTTTGGGATCCGCAAAGCTCTCTCCAGCGAGCAGAAGGCCAGCGCGGCTGACGCGTTCGGAGCGGAAGCCGACTGTCTGTCAGCGGGCAAGAAACTGATCGACACCCGCGATCCCACGTTCCGCGCCGTCACATCGATCCGCAGCCAAGCGGTCAACTACTTCAAAGGTCTGTCGTTACCCTTCCCCGAGCCGGGACTGCGTCTGATCCGTCAGGCTGACTTGGACGCGATCAACGATAAGATGGGGCAGTTCAAGGGTGAACTGAGGGATGCCGTCGCCACCTTGGATGCTCATTTTGGTGATCTCAAAGCCGCAGCCCGGCAGCGTCTGGGGCGGCTCTACAATTCGGCTGACTATCCCGATTCACTCACCGGATTGTTTGAGTTAGCCTGGGACTTCCCCAGCGTGGAACCCCCAGAGTATCTGCGGCGACTTAGCCCGGAGCTGTACCGGCAGGAAGCCGAACGGGTGACCGCCCGGTTCGATGAGGCCGTGCAGCTCGCAGAGCAGGCATTCGTGGAAGAGTTGTCCCGACTGGTGTCGCACCTGTCTGAACGACTCAGCGGTGCCGAGGACGGTAAGCCCAAGGTGTTTCGGGATTCCGTGGTGGAGAATCTCACCGAGTTCTTTCAGCGGTTTCGGATGCTCAATGTCCGGTCGAATGAGCAGCTCGACGAGTTGGTCTCCAATGCCCAACAGATCGTGCGTGGTGTCAATCCGCAGCAGTTGCGGGACAGCCAACCGTTGCGGCAACAGGTCGTCTCCCAGCTCTCCGGCGTGGAAGCCGTGTTAGATGGACTGTTGGTAGACCGTCCCCGCCGAGCGATTCTGCGTCGCCCTCGTTGAAGGGAGTGATTCCATCATGCAGCTTGTCGTCCAGCCGAATGGTTCGATCCGTTGCGTCTATGACGAACAGTTGGATTTACAGTCGTTGGGGCCGATGACGATTCAGCGTGGTTCCCATGTCGAGCCCACTGCGGACGGACAATGGACCGCTGACTTGTCCCCCGTGGCAGGCCCTGTGTTGGGGCCATTTGCACTTCGCACTGCAGCTCTTGCTGCCGAACGCCAGTGGCTCGAAGAGCATTGGCTGATTTCTCCTGATGCTGACCTGGCCCGCCCCTGACGCGGGCTGTTTTCGTTTTTGTGCCCCACCCGGGGCGGGATGTCTCCCCTGCCGTCCCGCACTGGGGCGGCGTTGTCACTTTGTTTTAGGACCGAACGCCATGACTCAAGATACTCTCGACCGTGCCGTCGCCCAGGCCACCGGCGAAGACCTCAATGAAATCCGCCGTCGCGGGTTCAACCTCGCGGACCCCGTGGAAGTCGACTTTGATCCCGAGCCCGATGACCTGTTGCCCGAGATGATCGACTGGGATCAGTACGATCTGGATCGCAACATCGCCATCGTCGAACAGCGGCAGTTCCGCCGCTCCGCTGCTTAAACCTACGTTGTTGTTTCTACTCCACCCCGGCCTGACCTTTCGGGGTTGGGCCGGGGCGGTTTTCGCTTAACCCTGTTTCTCAGGAGCCTGCTTCATGTATGTATTTACTCGTGCCCAAATCCGCTCATTCCGCGCTGTACTGCGGCGTTCGAAGATTGGTAAACAGTCCGCGGGGAATGCTCCCCTGCTCGTTGTGGTGGCATCCGGCGATCGCTATGCCCTGCAGGCCACTTCCGAATCGGTGGCCATCGAGTTGTCCATCTCCGCCACCTGTCCCAGCGGCCGGATCGTGCTGCCGCTGGATGTGCTTCAGGTTTGCGAAGGTCATTCTGAAGATCCGGTGACGATTCGCCGGATGGGCAACGACCGAATCAATGTGGAGTGGATCGACCAGCGAATTCCGCAAGTTCGGGAATACGATCCGCTGCCCGCTGACGATCAACCGTCATTCCCCGCGCTTCCCACGGAGTTGCGCACCAATCAGCCAGGCTTTTGGTCAGCATTGCGGGATGCCATCGGCTCGGCAGAACGGGTGCGGACTCGCTACGCCTTGGATTGCCTGCAACTGCGGGGCCAGACAGGGCAGATCGTGGCGACGGACGGCCAGCAAGCACTGGCTCAGTCTGGTTTCACCTTCCCCTGGGCCAACGACATACTCATTCCGGCTCTCGATGTTCTGGGTTGCCGAGAGCTTCCTCAGGATGTGCCGGTTGCGATTGGGCGCGGTGTCGATTGGGTGACTTTGGTCATCGGAGCCTGGACTATTGCGGTCAAAGTTGAGAATGACGCCCACTTCCCGAAAATCGACACCGTCATTCCCTCAACAGCCTCGACCAGATCCCGACTGAATCTGACGAATGAGGATGCTCGGTTTCTGATGGCAGCATTGCCGAAGTTACCGAGCGAAGACGAATGCCACTGGCCGGTGACTGTGGAGCTAAACGGGCATGTCGCCATCCGTGGTAAGGCTCCAGATAATTCACGCCCCACGGAGTTGATCCTGAGTCACTCGCGACTCCACGGCGAGCCGGTGCGATGGCAAACCAACCGCAAGCTGCTGGCCCGGGCAGTTCGGCTCGGGTTTCGAGACGTCTGTCTGACCGATCCCGAATCCCCGGCGATGTGTGATGACGGCCAACGTCAGTTCGTGTGGGCGGTCCTGAATCCGAAGTGTGCGATCCCGCCTCAAACCGATGCCGTCCGCATCGAATCCCCCGCGACCCGCGAACTGATTGCTAATCGTAAAGCTCCACGTTCCCCATCAAGGGATAACTCCGTCACCGGGGCTGTGTCGATCACTGGCTCGAAGCTTACGCCAGCAGCCGAGAATGTCAGTGCCGACACGACGCCAATTACGTCGCTCATCCATGACGCCGAAGCACTGAGGACGAGTTTGCGTGACCTGCTCGGCAAAACCAATGTATTAGTCATGGGGCTCAAACGTCAGCGAAAACAATCTCGCCTCAAAC
>JAQGHS010000125.1 GCA_028291605.1 Planctomycetaceae bacterium
TCTTGAGCGGCGCCGGTGCCTCGCGCACGTTGAACGTGACTCCGCTGCCCAACCAATCCGGCACTGTCATCGTGACGTTGACGGTCAGCGACGGCACTCTGTCTTCGCAAGATGCGTTCACCCTCACGATACTGCCTGTTAACGATGCACCGACAATTGGCCAGCTTAGTGGACGTGCCATAATCGAAGACACAGTTGCTGGTCCGTACCCGTTCACCATTGACGACATCGACACAGCCGTCAGTTCGCTGCTCGTGACGGCATCATCTTCCAACCCGAGTCTGGTTCCCAATGAAAATCTGCTCATTGCGGGTACAGGCTCCAATCGTACGATCAAGGCCACGCCAGCCGCCGAAGCCAATGGAGTGACGACAATTACCATTTCGGTCAGCGACGGCGTCTCGACAACGACGCGTTCCTTTCAATTGTCGGTCCTGGCCACGCTTGACCCACCGCAATTCGGTCCCATTCCCAATCAGATTATCGACGAAGATCACTCGACGGCTACCCTTGTGCTGCCCCTGATCGCAGGAGATGCACCGCTGGCCGGGTTGTCAGTCAGTGTGGCTTCGTCCAATCCGGCATTGATTCCCGAGGTCAATCTGGTCGTCGGTGATAACGGCTTGAATCGCACGCTCATTGCGACGCCGTTGCCCAATCAATCGGGTATCGCGATGATCACAATTGGCGTGAGCGATGGCACGTCGACCGTGTTTCAGACGTTTAGCGTGACTGTCAATGCGGTCAATGATCCACCAAGCATTACGTCGCTCCCTGCCCAGACAATCAATGAGGATGCGTCGACAGCCGTGCTGGGCTTCGTCATTGGCGATCTTGAATCGGGCTCCGGCACTTTGACGGTGACCGCTTTGTCATCGGATCCGTCGTTGGTTCCCGATTCCAACATCTTGCTGTCGGGAATTGAATCGAACCGCACAATCAAGTTGACCCCAGCGCCGAATCACTTTGGCACGGCCAATATCACCGTGACGGTGAGCGACGGAACGTCCACCAGCAGTCAAGTCCTGCAGTTGACGGTCCTGCCCATCAACGATCCGCCGTTCATTAGTGATGTAGCCAATCTCGCGACAGACGAAGACGTCACCACCGCGGTCATCCCCATCACGGTGACCGATGTGGATTCCGCGGCAGGGACTTTGCTCCTCACGGCCACGTCGTCCGATCCCTCACTGGTCGCGAACTCGAGTATCATACTGGGCGGCAGCGGTGCGTCGCGAACGGTTGTCATTATTCCCGCGGCCAACAGATCAGGGACCGCGACCATCACGCTGACTGTCAGTGACGGCATCGCGACTGCGTCTGACACATTTATTCTAACTGTCAATGCGATTAATGATGCTCCGATTATCGGCGGACTGGTCAATGTGACCATTGACGAAGACACGTCAACATCGGCGTTGAACTTCTCGGCGACCGACGTGGAGTCGGCCTCCAGCACATTGACAGTGACTGGAACATCGTCCAATACGAGCCTCGTCCCGAATTCGAATATCACGTTCGGCGGTTCGGGTGCCACGCGGTCTGTTACGATCGTTCCCGTGGCGAATGGGTTCGGGACGACTACAATCACGCTCACCATCAGCGACGGTGTGATGACGGGCAATGCGACATTTGTGTTGACCGTCACTGATATCAACGATCCACCGATCGTCAGCAGAATCTCAGCGCAGACGATCAACGAAGACGAGATGCTCCAGGCGCTTCCGTTTGTGATCGACGATTCCGATACGCCTATAGAAAATCTCGTCATCACTGTGTCGTCGTCGAATCCGTCGATTGTCCCTAACGCGAACGTGGTCCTGGGTGGAGCCGGTACGAATGGCACGATCTCGATTACGCCTCTCGCAAATCAGTCTGGCGTGTCGCAGATTTCAATCAGCGTCAATGACGGCAAAATGACCACCAGTAGTTCATTCCTGATGGTTGTCAACGCGGTGAACGACGTTCCCAGCATTACCCTGGGGAGTGACCAGGAACTGGATGAGGATGCGGCGCCCGTGTCTCTGCCCCACTGGGCGACAAACATTTCTACCGGGCCTGCCAACGAGACGGCTCAAACGCTGACAATTCTGGTCGCCACGGATCATCCCGAACTGTTCCTGACCCCACCGGCGGTGAACCTGGCTGGGGATCTGACGTATAAAGTGAAGCCCAACGCGCACGGTCAAGCCGTCGTTACCGTGAACTTGATCGACAGCGGAGGAACCAGCCATGGTGGTATCGATGCGGCTCCGCCTCAAACTTTTCACATCACCATCCGATCTGTGGCTGATCCGTTCGCATTTTCCACATCGGACCAAGTCCGGCAGGTGGCGCTGGGCCAATTGTTAACCATCGACTCGCAACTTTCGGCACATAGTGTTGACACTCCAAATGTCGATTTTTCGAATGGACTGTTGACCGTCAGTATTACTAGTGGTGCGCTGACAACGGATGTGTTATCACTTCCGATCGTCAAGAAGAAGTTGCTGCCCCAGGCAGAAGTTGCCTTAGTGGGCACGGCAGTGTACTTCCATAACCAGCAGATTGGCGCGTTGCTGGGGGGCAAGGGAGCAACCCCGTTGCAGATTAAGTTTGGAGCAGGAGTGACGGAGACAGCGGTCAACGCAATCCTGAAATCGCTGAACTTCAAGACGAAGGGCAAACAGCCGCCGACTTCCACGCGAACTTTCCACATCGAATTGCAAGACGCTTCCAATACAGTTCACGCAGAAACCACGCGCTCTGCGCAGATCGTGCGGAGCCGATAAGCTAATTGGCGCCGGTAACAGTCGGAAGAGAGTAGCGGATGGAAGTTCCGTACGAACGAAGGTGTAAAGAACCAGTTTGGCTTCATACGGCAAGTAAGTTGCTTCGGCGACTGACCGTCAGCCCCACGGTAAGAGCCGTATGAGGTAATTGCTCACGTACGAATCCGTGGGGGGGGGGCCGAAAGGGCCATCCCTACCGCGACGACCAAATAACCGCATTTGGTTCCTGACGTTGCGATGTCACGTTGCGTCGCCCGAAGTCGGCGGTGCTTCCGCGGGAGTGGTTGGTGAGGCCGATCGAGGGGACTGGAAGATCATGGCTCCGGTCGCTCCCACTGCTGCCGTGACCATGCTGCTGATCCACAACCAGTAGCCGGCTCCGTAACCGGTGATGCGGGTACGACCGCCGGCTTCGTTGGCCAAAATTTCGGGGTAGAGCAGGAAACTGAGTGCTAATCCCGTCGCCAATACTGCCAGTATAATTTGCGAGATGCGGCCGGGCTTGGTGAGCATGAGCAGCCAGGCGACTGCGAGAGCCGGGTTGGCCAGCCAGGCCCACACTCCCTCCAGGACTCCCAGCCACCCGATCAACAGCAGGCCAATACACGGAGCCCACGCGCGAGGATCTTCGGGCCGATCAATGTAGTAGCCGTCCTGAGTCAAGCTGACCAGGAACAGGATGATGCTGACCGCCAGGCTCATCCCATTGACGGTGAACCACTGACGGGGATTCCGCACGGTTGAGTTTGGTGACTTGGACAATGGGTCGCTCCTCTCGATTCCATTAACGACGAGTTTTTTTAAAGGGACCGACTGACGTGCTCTACGCGACTGGAGTTTTCGATTCCGTTTTAATTCACTCTGGAGGAGCAACTCGTCGTAGCCGCATCTCGCCAGAGTGCGGGCCTCACCAGTCACTCGCCCACGTTCTCGCGAAACGCGGCTACCAACGCGGGGGGATCGTGGCGGCACTCTATTTTTGGTCGGCCCACCGTAACCGGTTGATGAGATCCGGCAGATCTTCCGCGATCACGTCGGGCGGTGGACTCGCCTGTTCGAATTCGTCACGTGTCGAAATGCCCGTCAGGACCCCCGCCGTCCATAGTCCCAGTTGAATGGCGCCGGAAATGTCCGTGTCGTAGCGGTCGCCTACCATCAGGGTTTGCCCCTCGGTGGTGTTCAGCCGGGCCATCGCTTGCTCGTACATGCCGCGATTTGGTTTGCCGATCACGAGCGGTTGTTGACCGCTGGCCGTGGTCAGGAGAGCCAGGATGCTGCCAGCTCCCGGTAGCGGACCTCGCTCGCTGGGGTACGTCGGGTCGGAGTTCGTGCCGATAAACTTGGCACCGCCACGAATGGCGAGCGACACGTTGGCCAGCTCTTCATAGGTCAGTTTGAAATTGATCCCCGCCACGGCGTACGTCGCCGCGTGAGGATCGGTTGTCAATTCGAACCCATTCTGTTGCAGAGCGAACTTCAATCCATCCTGCCCCATCACAATGACCGGACCGCGCGGCCAGCCATGGTGGGCGACCTGCCCGGCCAGCCAGACGGCGGTCGCCTCGGCACTCCCCAACACCTGGTCTGGTCGGACGTGAATGTCCATCTCGGCCAACCGTTCGACAAACTGTTCGGGGGTCTTACTGGCATTGTTCGTGACGAACAGAAACGTACGGCCGGTCGACGTCAGATAATCGATCGCTTCCTGAACGCCCGGCAACGGCTGGGTGCCGACGTAGATCACGCCGTCCATGTCAAACAGAACACCACGCACATCGCGCAGTCCACTTAGCTCACGAGTCATAAACGGATCCTTTATTGAAACCAAATCGCCATGATAGCATGGCCGATGGTTCCAAGTCAGCACACCGCAGTACGCTCAGGGTAAGCAATCTATTCCGCCCCGACGTGGGCACCCTTTTCGGCCACCGAGCGTTTCATCAGCAGCACCAGGAACGCGAGCCCCAGCGCCAGGACGGCAAACATGAGGAAGACGTCGAAGAAGGCCAGCGACGACGCTTGCTGTGACCTGAGGTTCGCCAGACTTTGCAACGCCATCCGGTACGCCAGGGGTGCATCTCCGGTTTGCTGGAAGTAGAGCGCTTGAGCCCGCTCGAGGTAAGCGCTAACTGCGGGGTTAAAGGGGTCGAGAAACTCTCCCAGGCGCGCGGTGTGGAACTGATCGCGGCGTTCCTGCACGGTCCGGGCCATCGACGTGCCGAAGCTGCCTCCCTCGTTGCGGAGCAACGCGAACAGGCCCACGGCCGCGGCACGCATGTGACGGGGCGTGTACATGAAAGCGGCCACGTTAATCGGGGCAAACGCCATCCCCAGTCCGGCGATCGTAACGATGCGCGGCATAATCGCCTGCCAGGGACTGATTTCGAGGTTCATCACCGACATCCAATAACTGCCCGTCGCCACGACGAGCATCCCCCCACAGATCAGCCAGCGGGCATCAGTCCCCCGGCCCAGCAACGCGCCGCAGATCAGCAGCATGCTGACCGAGGCCAAGCCCGACGGGGACATGACCAGCCCCGAGTGAAAGGCGTCGTAGCCAAACAGCGACTGGAGCAATCCCGGCAGCGACGTGCTCACCCCGTAGAGTACGGCGTACGCACAAAAGATGATGACGCAACAGACCCAGAAATTGCGTTCGCCCAGCGGCCGGAAATTGACCACGGGGTTGTCTCGGCGCATCTCCCAGACGACCAGAGTGACTCCCCCCACCACGAGGATCAACAGCAGCAACTGGACCGTTCCGAACGGGTCCCACAACCAGTCCCACTCCTGGCCTTTAGTGATCAGCACTTCCCAAGCGGACATCACCAGCGCTAAGAGCCCCAGGCCGATGTAATCGAAATTGAGCGGCTTTTTCAGGAGTTGGGCGCGTTCCTGCTTGAGATAATCGGGGTCCTGGACGACGAAATAGGAGATCAACAGCGCGACGCCGCCGATCGGGATGTTGATGTAGAAGATCCAACGCCAGTTCTGGTAGTCGGAGAGATACCCACCGAGCGTGGGGCCGACGACGGGCGCTGTCAGGGCCGCGATGCCGAACATGGTCATGGCAATCGCCTGCTTCGCGGGTGGGAAACTATCAATTAAGATCCCTTGACTGCAGGGCTGCAGTCCGCCGCCGGCCAGCCCCTGGATGATCCGGAACAGGACGATCTGCCACAGGCTGGTGGCCATGCCGCAGAGCGCGGAAGCGATGATGAAGACGGCAATCGACCCGAGGAAATAGTTACGCCGCCCCAGGCGAGCCGAGAGCCAACCGGAGATCGGCAGGATGGTGGCATTGGCCGCGAGGTAGCTGGTGAGGATCCATTCGGCGTCGACCACTGCGGCCGACAGCTCGCCCGCGATGTACCTCAGCGAGACAATCGCCACCGTCGTGTCCAAAACCTCCATAAACGTCGGGATGATCACGGCCGCAGCCACGAACCAGGGATTGATCGCCGGGCGGCTGACCGCGGAGGAGGCAAGTGCGACGTGGCTCATGTTGCGTGTTCCTTGTCACCTTCAAGATCGACCCGGGAGGGCGAGGGACCCAGAGCTCAGGGTGTGGGGCTCACTGCGCCTTTTGTCAGGACGGCAAACGGTTGCAGGACTTCCCCGGCATGCGGCCCCGTGGGCGGCTCGTTGATGTACACGTAGGGCACGACCGACAGGCCGATGAACAGGGGGCTCTTTTCGGGATCGTAGTCCGTGAGCTCAATCCGGACGGGCAGCCGCTGGACGATCTTGACGAAATTGCCCGTGGCGTTCTGCGGCGGCAGCAGCGACAGAGTGGTGCCCGTTCCCATCGTGAACCCGGTAATGCGGCCCTCGAATTCCCGCCGGCGGCCGTACATGTCGACCTCACAGCGCACGCGCTGCCCGATGCGCAGGTCGGCCAGTTGCGTTTCCTTAAAGTTGGTGTCGATCCAGATCTCAGTTAGTGAGCGCACAGCCATCAGGCCTTGTCCAACCTGGACGTAGTTCCCCGGGTTGACGTTGCGGCTCGTGACTTGACCTTCAATTTCGCTGACGATGTCACAGTAACGCAGGTCCAATTCGGCCTGATCCAGATCGGCCTCAGCCTGGAGGACCTTGGCCTCGGCCAGCTTGACGGCGGGTGATTCGGGAATCAGCCTCTCGAAGATGCGGTCCAGCTTTTTTTCCGGATCCTGCGCATAAAACGCCGCCTTCACCTGCGTCGGCGTCGCACTCCAACTCGCCGGAGTGTAACCCAACTGCGTGATGGCGCCGTACAATCCGGCCAACGCCTCCTGTACCGTCGAGAAATTCTCATCCAGATCCTCTGGGACATCCAGAGGGTTCTTGTGATTGATCGGCAGACCGAGACCGGTACGCGTCTGCTGAATCGTCTGCTCGGCACTGGTGATGCGGTTGATCGCCACGTCGAGGACGACCTTAAATCGATCCAGGTCCTGCTTGCTGATGGCGCCGTCTTTCAGTTCAGCCACTTTTTGGGCGCGCGCGTAATCCCGCTCCGCGAGCCCCCGATTCGCTTCCTCGAGCTTCAGTTGCGCGACGTTGGATTTCAGCAGTTCGACCTGATTCCGCACGTTTTCCATCGCGTGATCGAGTTTGAAGCGGCTGCTGCGAGCCATGGCGGCCAGGCCTTTGGCGTGAGCCATCGCAGTCGCCAGCTCCTTTTTTGCGGCGACAACCGCCGCCGCCTTGATGCTCACTTGGACCTGGTAGGGCTCCTTGTCGAGCTGGACCAGTAAGTCTCCCTTCTTCACACGCTGGTTGTTATCCACCAGGACCATTTTCACATGGCCGGCAACCCGGGGCGCGAGGAAGGTCACGTGACCATTGACGTAGGCGTCATCGGTGGAAACCGTGTTCAGCGCGGTCCACACGATGGGGACCAGAGCGTAGCCTCCTGCGACCACGCTAATCCCAATCCCCGCCGCAAGGAGCCAACGGCGCCACGAGTGCGACGGCGCGTGTGCCGCGGAAGGCGTCGTCGGCGCGACGGCCGCCTCGCCGGGATGCGCCCCCTGCTCTGCCGGCAAGGTGGGTGTCGTGGACAAACCTGGCTGCGCCGCAGTCGTCACCGCCTCGGGAAGCTGCGATCTGGCGACTGGTGAGCTTTCTGAGCTCCCCTCATTCGTCGTTCCCATTCTATTTCTGCCCTTTCGACAAAAGCGATCAGAGTGACCGGCCTGCCAGGCGCAAGACGCGCCGTCAGAAATGCTACTGTTGACTACGAATGTCCGTCAAGAACCCGAGCTCAATCGAGACCGCATCCGCCGGTCCGATCGCTTCGGCGGCGTGGCACTGATTCGAATTCCACCTGACGCGTGCTCGTGTCACTGAGGTGGGGTGGCGCAGGTGGACTTGAGATTCAGAGTCGACGTCAATGTCGCACCTAAGCAGTGCTCCTCGCGCCCCCACCATCCGGCAGTCGCGACTCACATCCGGGTCGGCCGACAAGCTCGCCCTGCGGTCCGTAAACCACTGGGCGTCTCCATTTGCGAAATCGACCGATGAAACACTGTCTCACACCCCACGCCCCGTCTTGTCCCAGGAACGGACTCACGCACTGCGAAGAAGACTATCGGCCACGTCTCACTCGCCTGCTGCGGCACTTCATTTCGGGAACACAAGACGTCGGGACGGCACTGCCATAGCACTGAGTCGCGGCGAGGGAAGGGGTCGGCGTGGCGTTCCGGTCGA
>JAQGHS010000140.1 GCA_028291605.1 Planctomycetaceae bacterium
GGACCCCCCGACTGTCTGTGACCAGACTTCCGCGATCCGCGGGGCTGGGCGCTGCTGCGACTCGCAAACGGCGTGGTCGTCCACATCCATGCCCCCGATTATTCCAACTCACCGGCAGAAGTCCTGCTGCACGGAACATTGGGCCGCGCGAGCGTCACAGGTGGATTGGCCAGAATTGAAAAGTGGGGGGCGGCCCCAGAAATCCTGCCACCGATATCGACTGAGGCTGGGGCCTCAATGGACCAGGCGGTCCGCGAGATCGTCACCTGGCTGGATGACGGCACTCCGCTGAGTTGTTCCGCGGACTCTTCTCGACACACGCTGGAAGCCATCGTGGCCTGCCATGTCTCACACGCGCGACGAGGTGCCTGGACCGACTTGCCACTGTCCGGCAATGAGCGCGAGATTGAAGTTCATACGGGGTAGGTAATGTCCTGGACGATTTTCCTGGTAGCCGCATTCGCCAGAATGTGGGACCGCGTCCGGCAAACACCCGCATTCTGGCGAATGCGGCTACAAAATCGCTCACGGCCTTCCGTCAATTCACCGTCTGCCGTTGTCCCGAATCTGCGGCTTGGTAGCTGGCAAAGACCGTTTTCAATACCTGCAGACTCTCTTGCCCCGTAATCGGCGGCGCTTCCAACCCGGCACAGGCTCGAACTGCCGCTCGCACAAACGGCGTATAGCCCCCTTGTCCTTGCTGAGGCTCGAAGCGTTCTACTTTTGCCGTCTGCCCCGCCTTCGTTGAATAGTATTCCAGTGGTCCGTTTTCCCCTCCCGCCAGTTCCAACCAGCCATGTTCGCCCCAGATCTTGATGTGGGTGTGATATCCCTTGTCGAGGTAATACCCCGAAGTCAGCGTACCAAGCGACCCATTATCGAACCGCATCACGACCGCGGCCGAGTCTTCCACATCAATCGGCTGTCCACCCACGACAGCGGTCAGTGCCGAGACCTCTTTCACTTTCAGCCCAGTGATATAGCCCGCCAGGTCCAGCCAATGCAGTCCTAACCAAATGAGATGGCCGCCCCCGCCGCGAGCTTTGCTCGCGAACCACGTCTTATGGTATTCGGGCCGTTTCAGTCGCGTCTGATCGGCGACGATGTGCATCTCGACGCCGTAGACTTTTCCCAACAGTCCCGCTGCCATCAGTCGCCGAGCCTCACGGACCGGCGGATTGATGCGATTGGCCAACGCCAGCATCAGATTCAAATGCTTGCCATCCGCCTTTTGTACCAACGGCGTGAAATCCTCGACTCGCACGCAAGACGGCTTCTCCGCGAAGACATGACAACCCGCATCCAGGGCCGCATCAATTTCGGGCGGCGCGAGGGCCGCTTCGATGCTGACCACGGTCATCACCGGCTTCGCTTCACGCAGCATCTGCCGTGAATCGCGAAAGGATGTCTTCAGCTTCTCGCCCAGAACTTTGGTCGCCTGGGGAATTGTCGCACCACTGGGATCAGCCAGAAATACCGCTTCGACCTCTTCGGTACGAGCCAATGCCTCGAAGTAAGCTCCCAGATGAGCGCCCTCGGCATTGGTGATGATTCCAACCGGAATACGCTTCATGACAGAACCTCTCATTGCAGCGGAACGTGACTACTGAATTTCGCGGATCCGAAACTTCCGAAACTCCATCGCGGCCCCTTCCGCCTGCAATCCCACATGCCCTTCCGCTGGCTGCAGCCCGGTCCCTTCCCAGGCGTGCGTTCCGTTGCACCAGAAGGTTACCTTATCACCCACTACCAAGACGCGCCATTCGTTCCACTCGCCCGCGGGCTTCTGGAGCTTCGGAACGGCCATTGCGCCCGTGATCTTTCCGCCAATGAAAGCTCCTTCGCCCCCTTTGGCAAGGTTGATCTGGTTCGTTCCGACCTTTTCACCGCTGCGAATAAAGAATCCGCTGTTGTAGCTCTCCTTGGGTGACCGCCACTCGAACTTCATTTCGAAATTGCGATAAGACTTCGCACTCGCCAGATGGGGAGCACCGCCACCCGAGAGCTTGATCACACCGTCAGCCACGGTCCAATTCGCCGGCGGCGATTCCTTGGCATCAAAACGCCAACCGGCGAAATCCATTCCGTTAAACATCGAAACGAATCCCGCATCCTTTTCTTCCTTGCCGACCTCATTTCCCGCTTTGGAATCCTGAGCACAGACCACAGTCAGCAGGCCCAACCACAGCATTCCATTGGCCACAACGGTGAGCGATCGTCGAACAAATCGAAATGACATTGTGAGCACTCCTGGGTTGGTGATGACTAAGAATCTCGAATAATACCAAGAATTTTTAACCACGGATGGACACGGATTAAACACGGATCAGATTGGGGACGCGGTTGCCGTTCGCTGTGTTTGAGCATGAAATCCATGTTCAATCTGTGTCCATCCGTGGCTAATCTTTTCGTAACCTGATCGACTTCATGACGAGATCACTGGGCCCATCACGGCCGCCGCTTACTTGCTCCCGATGCAATACAAGAAGCGATCCGTTCGCAAGAACAACTGACCGTTGCTGATTGCAGGCGAGGCGTTCGTTCGGCTGTCGTCTTCAGCAATCACGTTGTGAGCGAGCAACTCAAACTGAGGCTTCGCCGCCACGACGAACGTGCCGTTGTGTTGTGACACGAAATACAGCTTGCCATCGCCGAGCACCGCGGACGACCAGATCGTCCCGGGTCGCGGCTCCAATCGCTGCTGATAGACAGTCTCTCCTGTCGTCGCGTTCTGACAGCAGATGAACCCGCCGCTGTCGCTGGCCCAATAGAGGTGTCCCTCATGATAGACGGGAGAGCACACATTCGAACCCAGCGGCTTCTTCCAGACCGTGTTCGTCGCGGTCGCATCCTCGCTGCCGCCCAACTTGACGGCCAGCGAAGTATGGCCGCCACCAATGGCATATACGACGTCATCGTGAGCCACGACACTCGGGCAGACATAACGGTGGACGCCATCGGCATTCCACAACGGCATTCCGTCGTCCGGATTAAAACTCAACAAACGTGATTCCGTGCTGACGATCACTTCTGGCCGTTGCTTACCGTTCACTAACAAGGGTGTATTCCACGAGGAATTGATCCCCTTCGCACGCCAGACTTCCTTGCCCGTCTGTTTTTCCAGAGCCACCAGCGAGCCGCTTTCGATACTCGCGTTGATGATCAGCAGATTTCCATGAACGAGCGGCGAAGTTCCTGAACCCCAGCCATTGGTTCCTTCACCGACACTCGCCTGCCACAGTTCCTTCCCTTCGAGATCGAAGCAGAACACTCCCGACTTTCCGAAGAACACGTACAGCCGATCGCCGTCGACCAGCGGAGTGCTGGCCGAGTAACCGTGGTAGGCTCCCTCCCCCTGATACCCGTGTTCGGGAAGTGTCGGTTGGAATTCCTTGGTCCACAACGTCTTTCCCAGCTTGCGATCAACACACAACAGATGCCGTTTGAGATCCTTCTGCTCACCCTTGTTGGGTTCCAGGCCATAACCGGTATAGCACGTTAGAAAGACCCGATCGCCAGCCACCACCGGGCAGGATGCTCCCGGCCCGGGCAATTCACCTTTCCAGACGATGTTCTCGGTCGCGGACCACTTCGTCGGCAACGACTTTTCGTCGCTGGCTCCTAATCCCCCGGGGCCGCGAAACTGTGTCCAATCCGCTCCATAAGAGCAGGTGCCTAAACAGAGTACGACAAGAAATTGGAACACCGAGCGAAGTGTCATCATCTGGTCCTTACATAAGGAATTATTGATGCGGTAAATTACTGTACGGCAGCCGCAACGGCCGGCGCCGACTTTAGCCCCACGCTGTTGACGGTGATTACTTGATAGCTGGACTTCTCACCGGTCTTCGGACCCTTGTCAACGAAACGCAGCAAGGGCAGGGGGGCCTCCGGAGTGTCGTGATAGGACATACTCTGAAACAACGGCCGGCCAAATCGACCGACAGGTTTCTCCGGGACTTGTCCGATTTCTTTTCCATCGCGCTGGATGATGAATGACTGAATCCCGCTCTCAAAGTCCGCGTCGGCGTCCCAGGTAATCTCGACAGTCTGGTCGGCTCCCGGGACCACTTTCACATGGTGGGGCGCCACCGGCGGAGTCGTATCGCCGACCGCTCCGGTACGCACATATTCGGACCAGGCTTGGGCCACCGCCTCATTCGGCAACCAGACGGCCTCTGTCGCCGGGCCTTGGTATTTATCGGCGGGCTCGGCCTTGTCGGTCAGTAACGTCGCCAACCAACCTTTTCCGGCATCCACTGGCTTGAGCTGCTGAGTGGCCGCATCTTTCTCGGGCAGTCTTATCGAAAGACATGCGTCAAAAAAGGGAATCGCCAGGTAGCGAGAATCACCGCATTCATGAGCAGAACGAGGATCTGGGGCGAACCCCACTGGAGCCCCCTTCGCGCGGTAGGCTTTGAACATCGACATCGTGCCGGTCCAGGCTCCGGCGAAACGGGCGTCATTGTTTTCCTTCGCCCCCGGGTTGCACATCATCGGAATCTGGTACGTGGCAGCGGGGATCTCGGGCTTGGGGATTTCTCCCTTTTCCCAGGTGGAATAAGCTGTGCCCGATCGAAACCAGATGGCGACGATCCGCTCGGGATACATCGTCTGCATCAAACTGGCCCAGAAGCCGCCGCCCGAGTGCCCCCAGAGACACCACGGCGCAGCCACCAACTCGGGATGCTTGGATTTAGCGGACAACTCCTCGAGCGACTGCAGAAAGGTCTTAGCGGACCCATTCCGAGGATCACACCACAATCGACAGTTTTGTTTATCGTCTTGGTGATAAGACGGCCCCAGCAACGCGCAATCCCATTTCTTGGCGAGTGCCTGCCAATGCAGATCGTAGGCGGCCGTCGCGCCCCCTTTACAAGCCCCCGTGCCACAGCCATGTTGGTGGACGATAATGCCGCGAATCTTCGTGACGCCCTCGGGAATCCAGATCGTATAGGTCACACCCAGTTGCAGCTTGCCCGGTTCGCTCGAAGCCGGATACGCGACCTCAAAAATCTGCCCGGCAGCTTGAGCTTGCTGACCGCACGTCAGTAGGAAAAGGGCAGTCAGAACCACAAAAACGCAGCGCAACATGGCAATCTCCACTCCACAAAATCCACGTAGCAGAAGTCGTGAGACTTCTTGGGAGGCGACCGACGAATGCACGAATTGTGCGGCATTGATCGGCACTCCGCCGCCCACAGACGAGAACACCAATCAAAAGGGGTTGATTCGATGCATGCTGGCCCCCGCCATGCGATTTGTCAATATGTGCGGCCATCTCGAGATCCCTACGATCCTGCCACGGTACCAGGAATCTGGTCCTGATTTGAGGAACTCCTGCTGACATGGGAGTGCAGACCGTCGCCGGCCGAGATATAATCCAGCGTTGATGTGTGAAGGGGTCGCGTGCGATCTCCCGCGAGCATGAAGGATTGATTGGCGATGCGTCTGACGGCCGTCTGTTTGTTGATTTTCGCAGCACTCGCGGGAGCACTGCGTGCCGAGGAAGAAGAGCTTCGTTCCGAGGACCGCGGCCACTGGTCATTCCGACCCCGGTTGATCCCGGCCATCTCGCAATTCAAACGGACCGCGGATCTCAATTGGATCCGAAATCCCATCGACGCCTTCGTCCTGGAAAAACTCCACGAGAAGGGTCTCCAGCCGACTGGTGAAGCAGATCGAAGAACTCTCATTCGCCGAGTCTATTTTGATCTCACCGGTCTCCCCCCGACACCGGAAGACGTCGACGAGTTCGTCAACAATCCCACTCCCGATGCCTACGAACGTCTGATTGACCGACTGTTGGCGAGTCCGCATTACGGGGAACGCGCCGGACAACAGTGGCTCGACATTGTCCGCTTCGCTGAGACCGAAGGCTTTGAATACGACCGGCATCTGCCTCACGCCTGGCGCTATCGTGACTATGTCATTCGTGCCTTTCAGGACGACAAGCCGTACGACCAATTCCTACGCGAACAGCTCGCGGGAGACGAGATCTCACCGGTCACTGAGGAAGGTCAAATCGCCGCCGGCTTTCTCCGCTGGGGACCGATCCGTCGTAATGCCGGCAATGCCGATGTCGCCTTTAGTCGCAACGAAGTCTTGACCGAGATGACCGACACGGTCGGCGTCACGCTGCTGGGGATGACGATGGGCTGTGCCCGCTGTCACGATCACAAATTCGATCCCATCCGCCAGAAGGACTACTACCACCTGCAGGCGTTCCTGGCGAGTACCTTCGAGATCGACGTCCCGCTCGCGGATGCCGCAGCACAAGCCGCCTGGAAAGTGGAATTCGACAAGGTCAACGACGAGATCAAGAAACTCGATTCGGCCCTCGACAAATCGACGGGCGATTCGCGGGTCGACTTGCTCAAGCAAATCAAGGCCGCCGAAAAGCGATTGCCGCCGCCGTTACCGACGATCTCCACAGTGCGCAATAACGACACGCAGCGGACGGTCATCCACGTCCTGAAACGCGGTGATGACAAGAAGCCCGGCGACCAGGTCGGCCCGCGGGCTCCCAGCGTGTTCCTCACGAAGAGCGTTCCGGAAATGCCCGCGACCGTCACCAATCCCCGCACGTCGCTCGCCAACTGGATCGTCGATCCGCAAAACCCGATTACCTCACGCGTGATCGTCAATCGCATCTGGCTGCAACATTTCGGCCGCGGGATCGTCAATACTCCTAACGATTTTGGATTGAACGGCGACTTCCCCAGCCATCCAGAACTACTCGACTATCTGGCCAACGAACTCGTCGCCAGTGGTTGGAGTTTGAAGTCTCTCCATCGACTGATCCTGACAAGCCGCGTCTACCGCCAGGCGTCAACGTCCGCAGTTAGCGCTCAAAGTCTAAAGCAGGATCCGGACAAACGCTTCCTTTGGAAGTTCTCTCGTCAACGGTTACCTGCAGAAGCCATTCGCGATGCGATGCTCGCGGTCTCCGGAAGACTCAACCGCGCGTCTGGCGGTCCCAGTATCATTGTACCGGTCGATGCCGAGCTAGTGGATCTCCTCTATAAACCTTCTCAATGGATGGTGACCGACGACGTAACAGCGCACCAGCGACGATCCATCTATCTCATCAAGAAGCGCAACCTCCGTTTACCGTTTATGGAGGTCTTCGATCAACCCGCCCTGCAGTCCAGTTGTCCCAAGCGGGAATCCAGCACGCATGCCCCGCAAGCTTTGGAACTCTTGAACGGCGCATTTTCGAACGACCTGGCACTAGCCTTTGCGAAGCGACTGGAACGAGACGCCGGCACAGATCGAAGCCAACAGGTCGATCGCGCATTTCAACTCGTCTGCGGTCGCCTGCCCACAGATCAAGAGCGCCAATTGTCATTGAAATTTCTCGAGGCCCGCTCGCTGAATGAATTCGCCCTGGCGATGTTTAATTTGAACGACTTCGTCTATGTCAAGTAATTCGAATCACATGCACTACCAGTCCTATCGACCGACTACGCGCCGGCAGATGCTGCAAGAATCCTTCTGCGGATTCGGTGGCCTCGCATTGGCATCATTACTCGCGGGAGAGGGTCGCCAGGCATACGCCGCGAACCCACTCGCCCCCAAGCCGCCACACATCAAGACAGCCAAGGCCAAATCGGTCATCTTTCTGTTTATGGCCGGTGGTCCCAGCCATCTGGAAACTTTCGATCCCAAGCCACTGCTCACCAAGCTGGATGGGCAACCGCGCCCCGCCGAGTTTGGTAAAGCCGATTATCAATTTATTAAACCCGACGCGCGTCTGCTCGCCAGCAAACGAACCTTTCAGAAGTACGGCCAAAGTGGAATCGAAGTCTCCGACATTTTTCCGCACACCGCGAGTTGTGTCGACGATCTCGCCATCATCCGCTCGTGCTATTGCGACAAGGTCGTGCACTCCGCCGCGCAGTATGAACTGCTAAGTGGACGCACCGTCCCCGGATTTCCCAGCATGGGTTCGTGGATGATCTACGGTCTTGGATCGGAAAGCGATTCGCTGCCGGCCTATGTCGTCATGCCCGATCCGAATGGTGCCCTTGAAGGCGGACAGCCGATGTACGGCAACGGCTTCTTGCCCGCGCTGTATCAGCCAACCATGTTCCGACCCGGCGCGACACCCGTGCGTAATCTCAACTTGCCTCCCGGTATTTCGCTCTCCGAAAGACGTCAGACCGTCGAACTCATTCGTGAACTCAATCTGGCCGGCAACGTCGATCAGGATGACGAACTGTCTGCACGGATTAATTCCTATGAGTTAGCCTTCAAGATGCAGACTCAAGCCCCCGATGTTTTCAATCTGGCGGGAGAAACAAAAGAAACGCTCGAACTTTACGGAGTCGGCACCGAGCCCACCGACGACTATGCCCGCCGTTGCTTAATGGCCCGGCGCCTGGTGGAGAACGGTGTCCGATTCTCGGTCGTCGTCTCCGGGGGAGGAGCCGCTAATCTGCAGTGGGATGCTCACGGCAACATCGAAGAAAATCACAATCGCATGGCGGCCAAGGTCGATCGCCCGATTGCCGGTTTGCTGCAAGATCTCAAGCGTCGCGGATTGCTGGACTCAACGCTGGTGGTATGGGGCGGTGAATTCGGTAGGTCTCCGGAAGCCCAGGACGGCAAGGGCCGCGACCATCACGCACTGGGATTCACCATGTGGATGGCAGGGGGCGGCGTGCAAGGGGGCCAGACCATTGGCGCGACCGACGACATCGGCCTGAAAGCCATCGACACTCCCTATCACTTCCGAGACATCCATACGACGATTCTGCAATTGATGGGGTTGGAACAGGATGAACTCAGCTATCTGTACCAGGGTCGCAAAGAACGACTGACGGAAATCCACGGTAAAGTGATTGAAGAGATTTTCTAAAAACATTGACCAGGTGAGCCCGGGGGCTTACGCCACCCGGCTCACCTGGTTCAAGGTCTGTGAGACGTTTTCGGTAGAAGGCAGGGTATTCATGAAGCGTCTAGGACTCCTGATCGCGATTCTGCTCTGCGTCAATATCGCCAGCGCCGAAGACCAGATCGACTACGCCAAGCAGATCAAGCCGATCCTGCAGGCGCGATGCTACGCCTGCCACGGCGTCTTGAAGCAAGCCTCCGGCTTGCGCCTCGATACGGCCGCCCTGGCCATCAAAGGTGGCGACAGCGGCGAGGCCATTAAGCCGGGCAACATTACCGACAGCCCGCTGCTCGAACGGATCTCCGCCAAAGGAGAATCTGAGCGAATGCCCCCGGAAGGGGAACCTCTTAAGCCCGAAGAAATCGCGGCCTTCAAGGCGTGGATCGCGCAAGGAGCCAAGGCTCCGCAGGACGAGAAACCCGAACGAGATCCTCGCGACCATTGGTCGTTCAAGACGCCGGTGCGTCCCGCAGTACCCGCGGTCCAAAACTCGGCCTGGGTCAAGAATCCCATTGACGCCTTTATCGCCGCGGAGCACCAGAAACGGGGACTGAAACCGCAGCCTGCGGCCAGCAAGCACGTCTGGTTGCGACGCGTCTCCCTCGATCTCGTTGGCCTGCCTCCCACGCGAGAACAGCTAGATGCCTTCATTGCAGATGAATCCGCCGGTGCGTACGACACCGTCGTCACGCGGCTGCTTGACAGCCCGCAATATGGCGAACGTTGGGGCCGGCATTGGATGGACATCTGGCGGTACAGCGACTGGTGGGGATTGGGGGCCGAGGTCCGCAATTCGCAAAAGCACATCTGGCACTGGCGCGACTGGATCATCGAATCGATCAATACCGACAAAGGCTACGACCAGATGCTGCGCGAGATGCTCGCGGCGGATGAACTTTACCCCAATGACCTCGACCGCTTACGGGCCTCGGGATTCCTCGCCCGGCAATACTTCAAGTTCAACCGCACCACCTGGCTGGATGAGACCGTCGAGCACACGGCCAAGGCGATGCTCGGTCTCACCTTCAACTGCGCGAAGTGCCACGATCACAAGTACGACCCGTTCTCGCACGTGGAATATCACCGTATGCGGGCCTTCTTCGAACCCTATCAAGTCCGCACCGACGCCATCCCCGGCGAGATCGATTTCGAAAAGGACGGCATCCCGCGCGCATTCGATTGCAACCTCGGCGCACAGACCTTTCTGCTGATCCGCGGTGATGATCGCAACCCCGACAAGAGCCGTGTCATTGAACCCATCGTTCCGGCATTCCTGTCGCTAGGGGATAGTAAGATCGAACCGGTCGCGTTGCCAGCTGATGCCTATCAACCCGGTCTGCGATCCTTCATTGTGGAGGCACACCTGAAGGCCGCTCAAGCGCGGATCGAAGCGGCTCGAATAGCTCTCGCCGAGGCTCAGAAAAAACTCGTTGAAGCCGAGCAGGCCGCCAAGGTTGCCGCCACCAAGGCTGAAGAAGCGAAGCCGGTGGCTGACGCCAAACCGCTCGTCCGAGACGATTTTGCCGCGGCAAAACCCGACCTTTGGGAAATGCGCGAGGGCATGTGGAGTTACGCCAACGGCAAGCTGATCCAATCACATCCCGGGCCCACGCGATCCGCATTGCGGCTCAAGCAGATGCCCCCCGCCGACTTTGAAGCCAAATTGAAATACATCCCCACCGGCGGCGAAACCTGGAAGTCGGTCGGTATCAATTTCGATGTGTTCGAACAGAACGAAGTGCTGGCCTATCTGAGCTCGTACGCCGGTGGCCCCAAATCGCAAGTCGCTTATAAGCAGGCGGGCAACTATGTCTATCCCCCCGGCGCACTTCAAAATCGCCCCATTGACATCGACAAGCCACACGAACTCATCGTACGTGTTCGTGGCCCGCTGGTGAATGTTCTGGTCGACGGCACCCATTCCATCGCCTATCGCCTTCCCGTTCCTCGCCAGGCTGGCCACCTGGAGCTCATCACCTATGATGCCAAGGCGGAATTCCTGGCGTTTGAACTCAGTGCGCTACAGCCCTCGGTAACGCTCGTCGATGTTGATCCGGCCACCGCCAAACCGGCGGGTGTTCCACTGCCGATTGATCAAGCAAAGCAGGCTGTCGTCGTGGCGCAATTCGCTCTCGCCACTGCGGAATCGCAACCCGCGTCGATCCAGGCTCGAGCGGCCGCCGATCGTGCACGCCATCAAAAACCGATGCCAGAGAATCTGGCCGCCATGATTGCAACTGCCGTTCGCGCTGAACGTGTCAGTGCAGCGGCCAAGAGCGATGAAGACGTCGCTGCTGCTGAACTGGAATTCTTAAAAACGGCCGCCGACAAACGAGCTGAAGTGGAGAAGAAAGTTGCCGCCGCGAAGACCGCGCAAGACGCCGCACGCAAGGCGATTGACACTCCGGGTGAGACCTATACTTCATTAGTCGGGTCATTAAAAACCTTCGAGTCCAACTTGGAAACTGAAGACTCCCGCAGGAAGCCGTTCCCTCAAACCAGCACGGGCCGACGTTCCGCCCTCGCCAAGTGGATCACCGATCCACGGCATCCGCTCCCCGCTCGGGTCGCCGTCAATCACCTCTGGTCACGGCATTTCGGCCGAGCCCTGGTCCCCACCGTCTTCGACTTCGGTCGCAAAGGCACGCCTCCCACACATCCCGAATTGGTCGACTGGCTGGCCGTGGAATTCATCGAGCATGGCTGGAGTATGAAGCACATTCACCGCCTGATCGTGACTTCGAACACGTACCGGATGACATCTTCGAGTGCTGGAGTCACTCCCGAGATGCTGGCCCTTGATCCGGACAACCATTTCCTCTGGCGCACGAATCCCATCCGTATGGAAGCCCAGCTCGTGCGCGACAGCCTGTTGCATCTGGCGGGAGAACTCGACCTGACTCGCGGAGGGCCGCCCCTCTCAGTCGACGATGAAACCTCGCGCCGTCGCAGCTTATATTTCATTCACTCACATAACGAACATCAAAAATTCCTGGCCATGTTCGACGACGCCAACGTGCTGGAATGCTATCGGCGTTCAGAGAGCATTGTGCCTCAACAAGCCTTAGCGCTGGAGAACAGTCCCCTGGCGACGGTGATGGCGGAAAAGATCACGCAACGGATGACGGCAGCGAATGCCAATCTTTCCGATCACGACTTTATTCGAGCGGCGTTCTTGAACGTCCTCTGTCTTGAACCGACTACGGCAGAACAAGCGGCGGTGGTTGAAGCGCTTGGGCGACTGACCGCCGCTGCGAAGACTAAGAATCGTCCCAATCCTGAACTTCAGGCCCGAACGAACTTAATTCAGGCACTTATTAACCATAATGATTTCGTGACGGTGCGCTAGCACCGTGGCTAGGCGAGCGTTGGGCGTAAGCCCAATGGTTGATCGCGACGAACCTGAAAAATAGCACGTGATTTAAACCTAACAGATATAAACAACGACAGTCAGGTGAGCCCCGTCCTGTCAGCCTTACGGCACGGGGCTCACCAGGCAGTTGACATAACGATAAAAGACAACCAAGCAACCGTATAACAACCATCCGGCTTACGCCGGACGCTCGCCTTCATTCGGCGAATTAGCCATCCAGGAGTTCCACAGTGAATTCAATCCCTTCCTCATCGAATTCTTGCGGCATGCATCGTCGATCATTCCTCGCCGACGTCGGCATGGGATTCACCGGTCTGGCATTAGGAGCCATGCTCGCTCAAGACGGAGTCCTCCGCGCCGAATCCGAATCTGCGTGGCAACCGCCAGATGGAAAGCCACACTTTGCACCCCGGGCGAAAAACGTCATCTGGCTGTTTATGAACGGCGGTGTGTCTCAAGCCGAATCATTCGATCCGAAACCCGAGTTGACCAAGTATGCCGGCAAGTCGATCCTCGAAACGCCTTATAAGGACGCCCAGAATCCAGAGAAGCTGAAGCTGGCCCGTGTCACCGTGATTAACGATGCGAACGGCCAGCAGCGTAATAAGCTCTATCCGTTGCAAGTCGGTTTTAAGAAGTACGGTCAAGCTGGGATCGAACTCAGTGATTGGGTTCCGCATGTCGGGGGTTGTGTCGATGATATCGCGGTCGTCCGCTCGATGTTTACCACCGACGACAACCACGGAGCCCAAACCCAGTTTCATTCCGGACGGCATATGCTTGACGGGGAATTTCCCACGCTCGGAGCCTGGGTCCATTACGGTTTGGGAACGCTCAACGACAACCTGCCGCAGTTTATTTCGATGGGTAAACGCGAGTATTGGAACGCCAAAGACGGCCACTATCTCGGCCCGGCCCACGATGCAATTCCGATTCGAGTTGATCCCAAGAACCCCCTCGACTTCGGCAAGCCGGCCAAAGATCTGAGCGCAGACGAACAACAGATCGGATTCGATCTTGTGGGTCGCTTGAATCAACTGAAAGCCGTGGAATATCCCAACGATCCAGCGCTGAACGCGCGAATTAAAGCCTACGAACTGGCCTATCGCATGCAGGCGTCGGTGCCGGAGACACTCGACCTCAACACCGAAACCAAGGCCACCCAGGAACTCTATGGATTGGACGATCCGGCCACGAAAGATTTCGGCATGCAGATGCTCGCCGCAAGACGGTTTGTCGAGCGTGGTGTTCGCTTCATCCAGGTCCAGCATGGAGCAGGGGGGGCGGGAGCCTGGGATGCTCACGGCGGGCTGAAGGCCAATCACGAACGAAACTTTAAAGCCGTCGACAAGCCGATCGCGGGACTCTTAAAGGATCTCAAGCAACGCGGGTTGCTCGATTCCACGATAGTGCTGTTCGCCAGTGAATTCGGACGTACGCCGGGCTCACAAGGGGCGGACGGACGAGACCATCACATTTATGGGTTCTCGGTCTGGATGGCAGGCGGAGGAATCAAAGGGGGCATCGTCCACGGAGCCACCGATGAAATCGGCTTCCACGCGGTCGAGAATCGACACTACGTCACCGACATCCACGCGACGATTCTCAAACAGCTCGGCTTGGATTCACGACGGCTGGAGGTCCCCGGCCGCAAACGCCTCGATATTGATCACGGCAAACCGATCACCGAGATCTTGGCGTGAAAGTCGTTGTTCGCTCCGCGAACGAAACGCGATCGCAGTAGCGACGTGGCACGTTTACACTCGCCACTGCGAATGCGTTTCGATCGCGGAGCGATCAACGACACTCACGCAAACCGCTCGCGCAGATATTCCTGCATCGATTCCAACAATGCCTTCCGTGCGCTGCGTCGCGAGAACGTATGGTCTGCATCCTTAATAAATGACATTTGCAGTTTTCCCGCCTGTCGCAGTGCATTCGCCTGGTTCTTGGCTTTGTGCATCAAGATGCTATAACCCGGATCGCTGACAGCGAAAAACATCGCCAGCGTACGACGTGCCTGATCGATGCTCGCGAGGTCCGCGGGCAGATCATCCTGCAAAGGGTGGGATGCAATTCTGGCTGGCAGAGAAACACTTTCGACATGATTCTCTGCTCTGGAACCAGTCGGTCGCAGTCGCTGGACCAGCAACTTCACTGCGCCGGTGATTCCAATCTTTGTCTGCCCTCGGAGTAGTTTGAGCCATTTCTTTGGTTCGAGTGCTGAACTCAAATAGTAATGCTGGGCAACCAACTCGCCGACCGGGGCGGAATCCAGCGTCATGCCATCTTTCCAGAAGAACGTCAGCGGGTTGATCAGCACGCTTTCCACCAGCGCCGGATTGGTAATACTCGCCGCCGATTGAAACGACGTGTAGGCTCCGGAACAGAGTCCCATCAACACGCATTTCTGCATGCCATAATCGCGTTGCAACATCTCCATGGCGATATCGACATCGCGGAACGCTGTGCTCGGATAGGTCACATTTTCCTGGGATGGATCGGTCGTGACACTGTCGCCGAGGCCGTTAATATCCATTCGCAAGCAGCGGAAACCTTGTGTCGCCAATTGACGAGTGAGATGCACGTGCAACCGTCCCGGACCGATGTGATAGGCCGAACCGGAATTCAGCACGATGATCGTCGGCAGATTTGCGGACGCGGGCGTGACTGGCTCGGTGAGGATGCCAAACAGATCGGGCTCAGCACTGATCCGAATCAAATGTTCGCGAATCTGCGATGCCCCTTCGACGAATGACGTCGACTCCCGTCGATGCGGCATCGTGGCCACATTCGATCCGAGATGCGACAGGTCGAGACTCAATTGTCTAACCGACTCATCCGCGACCTGCGTATGGATCCACGACACCATCTGCTGAATGGCTTGAGTCGGAACTTGACTGCGATGCGGTTCGGCCAGCATCTCGATGTAGCCGGGGACTTGAATCTGTTCCACAGGGAATCCCAGGCTTGTACAACGGTCGCGTAACCGATGATCAACCGGGACATCATCGCGGCCCACAATGAGTGCTCGCTGGCACCAGGGATGCGACTTGAGAAGATTGAGTTGCGACAATTCGGCGGACGTCAGCTTGCTCATCACAAACCCACCCGCTTCGATGTCTCCGCTGGGCGTTTCGTTCGTTGGCGGACGAAATTCGGCGGTGAGTTCGATGGCCGTCATCTCGCGCACGAATGCGCGGCCATTAGTGACGGGCGCCCACAAGACCAGATTCGCAATCTCGACCTCTTCCGTCGCCAAAACCGCAAATGTCGCCCCCAACCGTAAACCGACGATGCTGATTTGCCGGCATCCCAGTTCGTGCCGCATCCAATCGACGGCGTCACGCAGATTTGCCTGCCAGGTCGCACATCGGTTCGCGTCTTCATCGATTCCTGCAGAATCAGCCGTGCCGTGCCAGTCAAAACGCAAAGTAGGGATTCCGTGATCCGCGAGATCATCGGCCAGGTGACGCAGACTGCGATGGGTGTGAACTTGTTCGTAGCCAAATGGCGAGCAAATAATGACGCCATGATTGAGAGAGGGCTGGTTCGCTGCCGTGTGCAACCAGGCAAATAATGGCTGTCCCTGGCTCTGCAGATAGAACGCATCCCGCCGCACCGACGCGCTGCCCTGCGCCCCCGTTGCGGAGGAAACTTCATTCTCACATTTCGTTGTGCCTGCGGACATTTTTAATTACCGCCTAGTCGATCTAATTCTGGGCCAAGATTCTGATGGGCAGACCAAGATTCAACGCCTCAACATCCACTTTGAAACTGGACGGTACCGCTTTTCGGGAGCGGAAGATGATTGTCTTTGCACGTTGAGGAGACAGGTGAAAATAATTGTCATCTGGCAAAAAGCCCTTTGCAGTCAGGCGCACGCCGTGCACAAAACTGTCGGAGCATAGATTGACTCGATACTCCGTCTCGCTGATCTTTTCTGCCGAGCCTTCCAGCACGATGGCGGCAGGAACCGGATCACGGCGGCGAATGAAATGGCAAGCTTCACTGACGACTTGTCGGTCGGCGTCGTACCAGGTTACGACCACAACATCGTGATGGGGAGGTCCAAACCGGTAGGCATAGGTGACGTCATAAAACCCGCCCAGCACTTCATCGGCACTCAGCAATTTCCGCGAGCGGCCGGCGAGTTCAACAGCGACTTCCTGGCGAGCCACGACGACATTCGGCTCTTTCAGGAGCACGACTTCCACCGAACCGGCACACGACTCAGCCGTCTCGTTAATGAGATGCAGATGGAGTCCGTTCAAGCCTTCATCAGTCAGCGTCAATTGCCGGCTCTGCCAAGCCCGCTTCAAGTAGTAATAGGCGGACTTCGGTGTCCCACTGGAATTCACGACGCCCCAGCCGGCTGCTGGCCAGATGTCTTTAAAGAACCAGACCAGGCCACCCTGGTTGTGACTGTGACTGCTGCGCCATTCCGCGAACGTCCGAGCCATCATCTCGCCCGGTACGGTGCGGCTGAGTTCCATATAACGAGGCATGTCCCACGATCGCAATTGTACGGGATCGACGCCATAAAGCTCGCGCAAGTAATGATCGCGGACGTCTTCAAAATCCCAGCCGGCGCCGGTATCTCGCGGCACACGGCGTTTCCACTTCGGATCGTGAATGACCGGCAGTGCGCCTCCAGTGATTTGATCAACAGTCTGCGGATCGGGGATATTGGCGAAGCCCAGGCACTCCGGAGTGAACTTCACGTCGACCTGTCGCAGTTCCGCAGGAGATCGCAAATAGGCCCCCACGCCATAGTAGTGCGTCACGCCGGTATTGGCATGAAAGGGCAGGATCCCTCCGCTGGGCGTCGATGGCACATACGCGGTCCCGGGATGATTCGCGGCACACAGCGCTGGAAGATCGTCGCCAAACCAATGGTTACGCCACAGGTCACGCGGCATTCCGAGCATCGCTGCCTGCTGCTCAATCTCGCTATTACCACAATATACCGCCACACACGGATGCGCAGCCAATCGTTGTAATTGTTGTGTGGCTTCCGTCGTGACATTCTGTTTAAAGTCTGCGTCGTCGACGGGATAGTCCATGTTGGCAAACATGAAGTCCTGCCAGACCAGAATTCCCAGTTCGTCACACAGTTGATAGAACCGGTCACTCTCGTAAACCATCGTGCCGCCGACC
Organism: Planctomycetaceae bacterium; assembly: GCA_028291605.1. Classification (GTDB taxonomy): domain Bacteria; phylum Planctomycetota; class Planctomycetia; order Planctomycetales; family Planctomycetaceae; genus JAKFVC01. Next base: position 17,433 of record JAQGHS010000140.1, read on the forward strand.
CGCAGCATGTTGACACCCGCATCGCGAGCTAACCGCAAATCGTGGACGAGCGATTCTTCGCTCCCCGTTAAGGTGAGAAGATCGCTGACCGTCCAACAGGCACCGCGACAGTAGATGGATTCGCCGTTGACGCGCAAGCCGAACGGACCGTCGGAGTTGACTTCTAACTGGCAAAAACCAACGTCAGGGCAGGGGAGCCGGCATTCCTCATGATTCGAGTGCACGATCACTTCGCACTTGAGCAACTCGGGGCGACCATGTGTATGAGGCCACCACAAGGGCGGGTTCTCCATTTGCAGCTCACCGCAGACGAAGACGCCTTGCGCATCAGTCTGGATGTCTAATAATGTCTGCTGTTCACCAACTCGCAGTGAGACTGTGTCGGGCGAACCCGTACATGTCAACCGGGCCTTGATGGTGACGATCCCCGTTGTTCCCGCAACTGCAGATCGCAAATGCAGATCGTGCAGCGTCACCGGGGCGCACTCTAGACGAATGTCGCGCCACGGGCCAATCGCGGGAGCGGTCGGCGACCAGCCCGGGATCCGCCCTTGCAATGTTGTCCGATGCCAGCGCAATTGCTGATGTGCGACGAGATTGGTTTTCCAGCGTGGTCGCGAACGCTTTTGTTTCAACTCTTCAGTGACAGACCGAAACCGAATTACAAGTTCATTTTCTGTTTCTAGCGCGTCGGACACATCGACCCGGTAGGCACGAAACATGTTGTCTGTCGTGAGCAACAGTTTTCCATTCAACCAGACTTCGGCCACGGCCGCCAGACCATCGAAGCAGAGTTGGCATGGCTGACCGTTTGTTCGATCGGGTGAATGAAATGTAGTGCGATACCACCAGTCTCGGGAATCAATCTCGGTTGGATCTTCAAAGCTCCAGCGGCCGGCGGCATTCAAGGCGGACGCGACTGTTCCCGGAACCGGGGCCGACAGCCATTCTGCGGGTGCTTCAACAAGCTGTTCGGGATGCGTGATTTCATTCGGGCGATGCGCAGCGCAAGACCACGGCCCCCAGGTAAAGGGGGCTTTCGCAGTCTGGTTGACGGGTACGTCCAAGACGTCTGGCATCGGCTCTCTTCCTCAAGACTCTAGAGCAACCTCATTTTCAAATGGTCCATCGCCGAACTCCACACTGCTGCCATGTCGTCGACGGGTGTCAGATCGAGCGGCTTCTTGCGCATCATGGATCGAGCGAGTTGAAACTGCATCGACTTGGCACTGGTCGACAGCCTGGCGAAAGCGGTCGCGGGTTCTTCGAGCCCCGATATTTCATGGGCCTGCAACCATCGCAGATAAGTGGCGGCGATCTCATAGCACTCACCAAACTGCCGCAAGGTGGCTAACGAGTATTGA
>JAQGHS010000153.1 GCA_028291605.1 Planctomycetaceae bacterium
CGATCAGCCACCGAGAGAAGCGCGCCAGCGACGGGTCGCTGGCGAGAACGATTTCCTGCTCGCCGAGAATTTTGCCCAAGCCATCGATCACAACCGAGAAACCATCCTGAACGCGCGGGCCAGCCGCGACATCTTTGCAACGATTACCGCCGCTCTCAAATCTTGCCAGACGGGGCAGCCCGTCGAAGTCGAATAAACTCCAAACGAGGACCGCAGTATGACTGGTCGCGAAATCATCAAAGCCCTGCACGAAGGGCGCCGGGTCTTTTCTTCAGCTCTGACAGCTCAATCTCCCCTCTGGCCCAATCTGGCCAAGTCCATCGGGATCGACTTTGTCTTTATCGATACGGAACACGTTCCGCTCGATCGCCAGACGTTGTCGTGGATGTGCCAGACGTACCAGGCAATGGGGATCCCCCCTGTCGTGCGACTCCCCTGCAACGATCCGTTCGAAGCCTGTAAGGTTCTCGACGGTGGTGCGGGTGGAGTCATTGGCCCCTATCTCGAAACAGCCGATCAAGTCCGGGCACTGGTCGGGGCCGTCAAATACCGTCCCTTGAAGGGACGCCGGCTGCAAGAAGCCCTGCGCGATCCCAATACTCTTGAGCCTGAACTACGCGACTACCTCGAACAACGCAACGGTGACAAGATCCTCATCGTCAACATCGAGAGCACACCCGCGATCGAGAACCTGCATGAGATCTGCTCGGTGCCGGGACTCGACGCGGTGCTCATTGGCCCGCACGATCTCTCCTGCAGCCTGGGAATTCCCGAGCAATACGACCACCCGCGCTTTGACGAGGCGGTCCGCAAGATCTTTCAAATCGCACGCGAACACAACGTCGGTGCCGGATGCCATTTCTGGCTGGGTCTCGAGCAGGAAATCACTTGGGCGAAGGCCGGCGGCAATCTGGTCATGCATGCGTCGGATATTGCCGCGTTTAGTAAGACGTTGAAGACCGAAATTGAACAGCTACGTAAGGCACTTGATACGTGAAGCAAAATTTGGACTGCGGTGAAGTGATCAAAGAGTAAGATTGAGCCACAGAATGACACAGAAGAAACACAGAAAGGGACAGCTTCCACTTCCTGATTTCTGTGTTTCTTCCGTGTTCTTCTGTGGCTAAAAAGCCGGAGGCCAGTAGCCAACAGTCATATTACACTGGCGTTTTTCCAGCGTTTTCTATCAATACCCGCAAGCCGTTAGAGCTAGGAAACTCTGAACACGGAGCTCATTTTACATGGACTTACGAGAGGACATACTTTTGAACCACGAATGATCCGAATAACACGAATTTGGAAGAATTGAATCGTCGTGGGACTGGACCGCTGATTTTTCGAAGGCAGTTCTAAGAATTTAGATTCGTGTCATTTGTGTGATTCGTGGTTCACACTCTGACGATCAGTTGGATGTTGTTAGCCCTTATCGAAATCAGAAAGCGGTGATGAATCACCGCAGTCCAAATTATACGGGACCCTGTCCACCTCCTCATCGAGAGACCCAGTATGAGCCATCTTGAATCACCCGCAGGGCTCTCGACGTCGGGTCGCTACGTGATCCTGTTCTGCGCGTTTCTCGGCTGGTTATGTGCCGGGATTCATATGTCCATCACGTCGCTCGCCATGCAACCCGCAGCAATCGATTTGCTGGATCGCACCCGCGAACTCGACAAGGTGCGACTCAAGGCCTTGAATCAGCAGGTCCCCAAGAAAGGTGCCCCGCCCGCCGCATCGCCAATGTCGTCGAGCGACGTCCAGCAGTTGAAGCACTGGAAGGGCCTGGTGACCGGCTGGTTCGCCTGGTACCAATGTGCATTTTTATTTGGCGCCGCATCGGGAGGATTGCTGTTCGGCCGCTTCGGCGACCAGTGGGGACGTTCCAAAGCCATGGCCGCCAGCATCCTGACCTACTCGGTCATGGCCGGCGCGGCGGGCTTCGCACAAGAGCCCTGGCAACTGCTGATATTGTGGTATCTGGCCTGCACCGGGGTCGGTGGCATGTGGCCCAACGGAGTCGCCCTGGTTTCCGAAGCCTGGGCGAGCATGTCGCGTCCGATGGTTGCCGGCGTCATCGGAACTGCGGCCAATATCGGCATCTTTCTGTTCGCCACGGCAGCTTCGTATATCTCTATCACGCCCGACGGCTGGCGCTGGGTGATGGCGGTCGCCGCTGTTCCGGGAGTGCTCGGGATCATCACACTGATCTGCGTGCCGGAGTCTCCCCACTGGCTGGCTGCCAGACGGGATCAGGTTGCGGGAACGGCCAAGCAACACTCCAAATGGGAAGTGTTTCGGCCACCTCTGCTGAGTGCCACGGCCATCGGCATTATTCTCGCCACGATTCCGCTGATTGGAGCCTATGGCAGCGCGAACTGGATGGTGCCCTGGGCTGGTGACGTGGGGGATGCTGCGACTCCGCCGAATCCGTTCTTGAAGGCCTACGTGCAACAAGCTCGCGCGCTGACGGGGATCGTCGGCAGCCTGCTGGGTGGCTGGATCGGCAGCTTGTTCGGTCGCCGCACGACCTATTTTGTGATCAGCCTGGCCGCACTGATGATTTCTCAATACACGTTCTGGTTTGTCGTGCCGACTGACAGTACCTTTTTGGTCTGGGTGGCGGCGCTCGGCTTCTTCAGCGGAATCTACTTCGGCTGGCTCCCGCTCTTTCTGCCTGAGCTCTTCCCCACGCGGATCCGCTCCACGGGAGCCGGCGTCAGTTTCAACTTCGGCCGCATTTTGACAGCAGCGACGGTCTTCACCACCGGGTACCTGACTGAGATCTTCGGTGGTGACTACGCCCAGATCGGCCGGGTCACGAGTCTCATCTTCGCCCTTGGGATGATTGCCATTTTACTGGCTCCAAATACCAGCACAAAACATTTAGTTGATTGAACTTACAATGATCTACACGGCCACTTCAGTCGAACTTTAAGTCCTTTAGGTCCTTTTCCAAAGGAAAAAAGGGATAGAAATGACTGAGGGATGAATGCCGCGACGGGACTCCATCGACTCAAGTTCTGGTTGACCCCAGCCCGAAGTACATATAAACTGATATTG
>JAQGHS010000175.1 GCA_028291605.1 Planctomycetaceae bacterium
TCCGGAGAAATCGCCGCATACTTCGGTCAAGGCGCGCGTAGAACATTGTGAGAAGCACGGGAAACTTGACAAACTCCGCGAAGGATCGCCGTATGTCTCGAAGGTCCACCTGGAAAAGGACCACTGGTTGTTCCCAATTGAGGACAAGCGAGACCCCCACGGCCATGGCTTGGCGGGGATGCTGCACGGGATCTCGCTGACGGGGTATCTGCAGCTGGTCGACTGGACCAGTCGTCTGGTGCGGCCGGGCAAAGCCCGCGTGGCGGCAGAGACACCAGCGTTGTTGTCGCGATTGGGGATCGATGCTCACGGCTGGCAGGCCACTCTGGAAAAGCTGCTGGGCCGAACGAAGCAAGTGGGCTGTTATTTCGGCAACGACACCCGACTGACCGAGATCGCGGTACAACAAGGTCGCCGATTCGTGAAGAACGTGACCGGCCGCCAATCGGCCTTGACCGCACCTCACGCCGGCTAGTGACGGTTTCCACAGCCGGCTAAGTCGCACCAGTCTGACGTATTTCCTCTTTGGGTTTGCTGATAGCTCGTTCTCCGCTCCGGTTCGCACAGTTTGGTAATCCGTAGTAGGCCTCGTGGCGACTTGGCACGCGCGGGGATGTGGATGCGACTTCTAGTACTGCCGCTCAGTCTTGGCTTCAGATCACCAGTATCCCACAGTCGGATACTAAATAATATGCCTGTCCTTTAATTTGGACGGACGAGGACGGACGAGTAAAAAACAAAACCCCTCGTTCCGTTGGGAACGAAGGGCTTTGTCAGGAGAACGTCTTGTTACTCCGCCGTCGAGCCGTTAAGGCTCAGTTTGGCTGGACGGGATTCGACAAGAGCGATGCGGGAGCTTTTTCGATGACGATCAGCAATTTTCTCAGAGAATTGCTGCCGTTCAATGATTGCATAGGACCGGGGCGTTGGCCGATGCGGGTTCGTGAAGCCACAATCTGTTCGGATTCGACTGGGTTCACACCCAGGGTTGTGAGTTCGGATTTCTTCAGCGGTACTTGTTGAGAAGCAACGTCTGTTGCCTGCCCCTTCACGATCTTCTGGACCTCTTCGGCTTTCATGGGGGTGGATTGGACTGCCAAGGCTACGAATTGCTTTTGTTCTTCGCTTTGCAATTCGGCGATGACCTTGTCCAACTGATCCTGGTTGGCTTCAACGTAGACCGCTACGGTACCGGACTGGGCCTGTTGATCTTTGGGGCCCGAGATCTGTTGTGCGGAGAGGATCATCTGCAACGATTCAAGGCCGGGTTGGATATCCAATACCATCAGATGGAATACCGTGACGTCCTTGCCTGATTGTTTCAGGAAGCGGACGATCTTGCCCGGATTGGCTCGTTTCAGGTTTTCGATCACTTCCAGAGGCAGGTCAGCGGCGACCAATTGTGCGGCGGGCGCAACAGCTGGCTTCTCAGGAGTGACAGTCGCGATGGCATTCGTCGCTACCGGTTTGATCGTCTCAGGTTGCGGTACGACGACCGGGGTGACTGTGTTGGGCTTAACCTCTTGCTGAGCGATCACCGGATCATTCCCGGCGTTTTGCGGGATCACTCGCACGGCGATCATCAACGCCGCGGCGGCTGCCGCAATCGCGACGGCCCATTTCGTCCAGGCGTTGGCCTTACGGGTATCGCTCAGGGGCTGTGCTGCCGTTGTGGGCAGCAGCATCCGTTGTTCAATCATCTGCATGACGACGGGCGTCAGGTCGGATTCTAAGGTAGGGCGTCCCACTTCTCGCAGCATGCTGGTCAGCGTGCGGTACGATTCCAGCTCGGCTCGAGCTTCCGGGGACGAAGCGAGGAGTTGTTCCACGTCAGCACGTTCGGCAGCGGTCAGCTCACCGTCGTGGTAGGCGGAAATCAGATCCATGTTGTTGGCGGATTTGTCGTTCATGGTCATTCCCCATGATGTGGTAACACCCCCCAGCGGTACCACTTCACCCTTTCTTTTAACAGATGTCAGTCCTTGACATTCCGGCGATATTTACCGGAGAAAAATCACGTTCCGTCCACCTAAATCAGTTGATCGCCCAGCAGTCGCTCTAGAATCTCTTTGAGCTCAGCTCGACCCCGATGGATGCGGCTGCGAACCGTACCGACCGGAATTTTCACCAACGCGGCGATTTCTTCGTATTTTAAGTCTTCCATCTCTTTCAGAATCAGCACTTGCCGGTATTCCGGTGACAACTTGCTGAGAGCCAATTGGACCAGCTTTTGTCGTTCAGTCCGTTCAATATTGAAAGAGGGCGATGTTTCAGCGTGCAGGTCTGTCGGTTCCGCCCCGGTTTGTTCCCGGGCTGCGTCAATCGACACTGTCGGGCGACGTTGCCGGCGGTGATGATCGACCGAACTATTTAAGGCAATTCGGAACAGCCAGGAATAAAAAGCTGACTGTCCGCGAAACGAATCCAACTTTTGATAAGCTTGGACGAAGGCCTCTTGAGCCACGTCCCGAGCATCCTCAACCGATCCCAACATTGTCACCAGAGTGCCAAAAAGCCTTTCCTGGTAACGTGTTACGAGCTGGCCGAACGCATCGGTTCGACCCTGAAGGCATTCAGTGATCAATTCAGAGTCGGGCTTAATCACGATGCTTGCATGTGTGAGACGGAGGAAGCTGGAAGAGAGTTCCCTCAAACGATGAAGTTGTGGTCCGTCGAAACGGAGAACCACACACAGTCAGTCTATCCGTAAAAGCCGCCCGACGCGACGCTGCAACCATTGATCTTGCTCCAGTTTGCGCAGGGCAGATGATCAAAAGGGCACAAATGGCGCGATCGGCACGTCTGGAATGGCAGTTAATTTGACCTTAATACAAGGCAGTGGAAAGTTTACGTCGATACTGCTGAACGAGTTCCGAAGCCGGTCCCAAGACCGTAAAGATCTGGACCATCGTGGCTTTCGCTTTTTCTCCCATGGTCGCTTTGTGTTTCTTCACAAGATCTAGACAAATCTCCAAGGCTTCAGGATAGGCATGGGCGACGGCCAGTGTATCTGCCAATTGGATTAGAAGATCGAGATTTTTGGGATCCGCCTCGACGGCGGCGCGGGCAGCACCGACTCCGCCGGATTCGAGGGCGGCTGCCCGAAGTTCCAATTCTGTCTTGACCTGCTCAGCTTCGGGCTCCAGGAAACCGCGAGCCTCCAGCTCGGTGATGACAGCGAGGGCGTCAGCGTCTCGATGTTGGGTTGTCAGCACGCGTGCCAGCCCGATTGAGGCGGCCGGGAAGTCGGGCACTAAGGCGAGTGCCGCGCGGTATTTCTCTTCGGA
>JAQGHS010000178.1 GCA_028291605.1 Planctomycetaceae bacterium
TGGACGCTACGGGCAACGTGGGTCTGAGCCCCGAAGCCGAAACGGCGATCAATGACGCCGGGCCGAATCTGAACGATATGTAGTTTCGGGTTTTTGTTCTTGGTGCTTAGTTCGTTGTTCTTGGTTCAATGAGATATTTGCACCAGTTAGCCGAAGTCGCCAAGACTTCGGGACTTGGCACGAAGCTCGCCAGAACTCTAGGCGAGTTCTGCTACACAATTCTAGGACGATCAAAGCGGCGGGGAAACCCGCCGTTTTGCTTTGGATAATGATTCCAGAAGGAAATCCCGCGTATAATGATTGGACTCAAGCGGTGATCTCGGGAGGCAGCACATGTGGCGCGGGCGTGAAATTCTGATCGGGGTGACGGGCGGGATCGCGGCGTACAAAGTCGCCGATCTGACGAGTAAGCTCGTCCAGACAGGTGCTGGGGTGTCGGTCATGATGACCGAAGCCGCCGAACGGTTTGTCGGGCCGACAACGTTTGAGGCTCTCACGAGCCGGCCCGTCCATCGCAAACTCTTCTCTCCACAAGAACATTTTCAAGGCGAGCACATTGGCCTGGCCCGGCGGGCCGAAGTCCTGGTCATCGCCCCCGCAACCGCTGATATGCTGGCCAAGTTGGCACTTGGCCTGGCGGATGATTTGATCTCAACCGCAGCGCTGGTGGTGACTTGCCCGATTCTCGTGGCGCCTGCCATGAACTGCGAAATGTGGGCTAAACCGGCGGTGCAACGGAATGTGGCCACTTTACGCGGAGATGGGATTCACATCATCGAACCCGGTTCGGGTTGGCTCAGTTGCGGGCAAATCGGTGCGGGACGCATGGCGGAAGCTGCGGAGATCTTTGAGGCGATTCGAGAGGTTCTCGGGGTGAAGGCTGATTGAACCCCAAGCAGGCAAAGGCGATATGAACCGTGTCTTCCCCCCTCGCCCTGGCCGGTAAAACGAACCGGGCGGGGAGAGGGCTGGGGTGAGGGGCATTCCGAGCGTCGTTCGATCGCCTTTTTCATACCGTCGCTTTCTCGAAAAAGCCGGGCTCCAGATCGCTAGTAATTCGTGCCCCTCACCCCCGACCCCTCTCCCCGGATTATCAGGGCGAGGGGGGCTTGGATCAACCTTCTATAGCGTCTTTCCACACTGCGACCGGGGTCGGGCCTACGACTTTTCGATATTGTCCGATGGGCTCGAAGATGTTGGGTGGGCTGGCTGCGGCCAATTTCGAAAATTCGTACGCCCGACCCCTCGACTCTACAAAAATTCCTCTTTTCAGTTTTGGCGAAATCTGATATTGCACCTTTTCAAGATGTGATATTCGAGGTTGTCTAAGGTTATTGTCGCCGAACAGGGGTGTTCTGGCCGCAGTGATTTCAGCCTGAGAAAATCACCTCTGATGGTCTCACCCAGGGAGGGGGACCCCGAAGTCTTTTAGGGGGATGCGCACATGGAAACGTGGGGGGAATTGTTTTGGGATGCGTGGATTCGATTGCGCCTGTGGTGCCGAAGTCTCTATCGGACGTACTGGCCCCCGCATATCAAGGCCTGGCAAGTCTGTACCGTCACCGGGATCGTGAGCGTCCTACTCACCCTGGTGGCGTTGAACTATCAACCTGCTGCCGCAAAGTCACTCGGTAAGGATCAGGCTGTTGCCGAAGCGGGCAAACCTGTGAACCCGAAGGTCGCGGCGGCCACGGCGAAACTCGCAGCAGCGAAAGATCCGTTCGCTGACGAGTCGCTCACCGCGACCACGCCGCCGCTTCAAGATCCAGTCGAAGACAAGACCCTGGCGAGTGTGGACGACCTGTCGCCCGATGGCGTCGCCGTCACCGAACATCCCGATCCTGGTTTCGAGGCCATTGGGGCCCGCAAGTTCAGGAAGAATCAGCCGGCCGGTGAGGAAATCGCCGCGGCTGACGGTACAGCGCCCCAGTTGTCGACCGATCTGACGCCTCCCGCAAAAGAAGAAATGGTCCCTGAGGCTGCGCCGGAATCGGCGTTGACTCTGCCGCCAGATGTCCCGGAGACAACGCCGGCTGCCGATTTGTTTGAAGAACCCGCGGTCACGGGAGCTCCCGGGACGGCCCCCCCTCTGAACCAGCCGGTCACTGAACCCGTTGACGAACCTGTGGGAGAGCCCGCTGAGACGATCGCTGCGGCAAAGGGACTACCTGAGCCCGTCAAGCACGAACCGCTGGTGACTCGTATCCGTTCGAAGAGTCACTACTCGCGACTTGGTCACCACGAAGATTCCGAAGAGGATCGTCATTCCGTTCGCGATATCCGGCCGACGCGAGTCGGCGTGGTCATGATTCCCGGCCGCGATGCCGGCCAGCCCGCGTCCAAGGACGCGACTCCGGAGCCGAAAGCCCCTGCGGCACAGATTCCGGTCGCCGAAACAGATGCTACTCCCGTGGTCCCTGCTGCGGAAAATCCTGCCGACAATTTGACCTTGCCCCCAGCAGTGGCAGCTCCGGTAGAAGCAGTTCCCGTCGAGACTGTTCCCCGGGAACAGCCTGCGTTTGAACCAACTCCGGCGGAACCAATCGTCGAAGGGCCACCGCCCCCAGTCTTGTTTGCACCTGAGGCGCCGGTCCCAGCGACAGAACCCACACTGGCGGAAAAGCCCGTGACCAAGCCGAAGGAATATCACGGTCCGGTTCTGTCCACCGATGGGTTGGATCATGAAGCTCATCAGGAAGAGGACAACTTTTCCAACCAGAAACGGAAGACTCCTCTCTTGAGCGATCCTCCGCCCGCACCACCGACTCCCCCGGTCGCTCCACCCATTGTGGAACGACGCAAGCCGGTCGAACCGGCCACGGATGGGCTCGATCATGAAGTGCACCAGGAAGAGGACATCTTTTCGAACACGAAGCGGAAGACACCCCTGTTGAGTGATCCGCCGCCTGCACGACCAACTCCCCCGGTAGCGCCACCCGTTGTGGAACGCCGCAAGCCGGTCGAACCGGCAACGGAACCGCGGACCTCGAGACGTGCCCCCCCTCGCGAAATTCACGACGATAGTGAAGCTCGTCCGGCAACCGATATTGTTGTCCCTAACAGTCGTGTCGTCCCGATGGCCGTGCCGGATGCGACGCGTCAACGCGGACCGGAACGGATCACTGTCCCGGACCGCATGCCGCCCGTCCCACCAATGGAACGCACCGAGCCACGTGGTCGACAGGAATCGAGTTTCGCTGTGCCGCCCACCACTCAAAGCGTACGGCCGGAAACGGCACCGCGTTTGGTGATGGCGATCACTGGTCCGAAGCAGGCTCCGGTCGGTACGCAAGTCGTGTGGCACTTCAAGATTCAGAATGTGGGCTCGGCGCCCGCCACCGGAATTATGGTGTCAGACGTTCTGCCGCCAGGTCTGCAGCATCGCCTCAGTCCTGATCTGGAATATGCCATTGATCGCCTGGAACCGGGCGAAACACGTGAGACGAACCTCACCGTCCAATGCGTGGCACCCGGTACGATCACCAATCGAGCCGTGCTGCGAGCCGACGGCGATTTGTCGACCGAAGCGGAAATCCAGATCGAAGTGGCGGGATCGTCACCCGGTAATTCGGTCCCCGCCGGGAAGTCACCGGTGACGGTGGCACATCACGGCCCGGAACGCTGGCTGGTCGATTCCACCGGACAATTTCTGGTGACCGTTACCAACACCAGCAATGAGCGATTGCGGAATGTCACCATTTCTCAGTCCTATCCCAAGGGGACGAACCTGGTACATGCCACGCTCGGCAACAAGGTCGACCAGAACAATCGCACGGTGACGTGGACGATTCCCGACTTTGCTCCCGGAGCGTCCTACATCCTGGAGACCGAACTACACTGTATCGCCGGTGGTCCCGGAACCAGCAGCGTCCGCGTGAAAGTGGGCGAGACGTTGGTGGCCGAAGACCGTTGGACCGCAGTGTCGTTTATTGCGGATGGTCGACCGTAGTCGACTGACGTCCGATCGCGAAGAATCTAAAGGTCCGCAGTCATTCCGGTGGCTGCGGACCTTTTTTTGCGCGCCTTGGCTGTGTTTGGTGAATCAGCCGACAGGACATTTCACCATGCAGACATTGAGAGCCCCGCACGGGCCATATTTGCAACCAAATGTCACGCATCGCAGAGTCGTGGCAAGATCACAGATCAGGATGAACTGGTCTTCACCCCGGTAGGGGTGGCAGCTATTAGCCCCGGGTTGAGCGAAGCGACACCCGGGGTACCGATATCTTGGCAAGCCCGACCCTGGAGGGGTCGCAGCCGCTTTTTGCTGCGCCCCCTCCAGGGTCGAGGCCGACACGTGAACTCAACCCCGGGTGTCGCGAGTACGCTCAACCCGGGGCTAATAGCTGTCACCCCTGCCGGGGTGAGAACCCAAACACTTGTCTCCGCATCGATCTCGGGAATCTCCGCAGGCGAACCGTGGGCTCACGCCCACGGCTAGGTTCTTTCGTCCCTTCGGGACTGAGATTCTCGGAAGACATGCCCTACGGCAAACGGCGGTCATAAAAACGGCTTAAAGCTCGCACGCGTTTAACTTGATAGG
>JAQGHS010000069.1 GCA_028291605.1 Planctomycetaceae bacterium
GCCGATGCCATTCACAGCGACAAGACCCAGTTAATGCGTGAAAAAGCACTGGCCGATTTCAAAGCGAATCGGGTCAATGTCCTGGTCGCCACGGATATCGCGGCGCGGGGGATTGATGTCGATGGCATTACGCACGTCGTGAATTATGATGTGCCTCGCGATTGCGAGACCTACGTGCATCGGATCGGGCGGACGGCTCGGGCGGGAAATCGCGGGATCGCAGTGACATTCTGCGAACCTGAAGATGAGGACGCCCTGCGCGCCATCGAACGCTATATTCATTGCATTCTGCTGGTCGAATCGGATCATCCGGAATATCCACCGGCTCCGACGCGGGCCCCCGAGTTACAGCGTGAGGCACCCAGCGATCGTGCGAAAGTACGCCATCGTCGCGGCAGATCCAAGAAGGAAGAAGCCAGAGAGAACAAAGAGACCGCAGCTCCGCGATCAGCAGTGGGACAGGACATCAAGCCTCGCCGCCAACCACCGCGGGAAAAACAATTTCGCTCGGAGAAACAGGGTAAGAAGAAGTCGGGGCAAACACGCAAACGAGGTTAATGGGTTGAGATCCAGCCTCGCGCAACGATGTTTGCGAACAGTCACTCGATCTAACTAAAGCCAAAGAAAATATAGAGAAATGCACGTCCTTGGTGCCCACATGTCAATTGCGGGCAGTTACTACAAAGCCGTCGAAGCAGCCTCGTCGTTTGGTATGAACTGTGTGCAACTCTTCACAAATTCTTGGTGCCAATCGGATGAAGGATGCAATTGAAATGAATACGATTGCCAGTGCATTGATTTATGCGGTCGCATACATCAATCTTCGGGCGAGCGACGACGAGGACGATGGAGACGGGGATGCTGGAGCACTCGAGTCGATTGCTGCGATGCTCTCTTCGGCGACCGAGGAAGAGCGGGACGAACTGGCTGCGGCTGTCGAACTGGCACTGGCTCAGGAAAAGAGCGGCATTCCGCGTGACGAATTCATCCAGACTTACAGCACTTGGATGGAAGATATGTTTGGTGAAGGTTGGATAGGAAACAAGCGCGGTTGACTTGTTCACCGTGAAGGACAAAGAATGCAGATTCTTGGAGCGCACATGTCGATCGCCGGCGGCTATTACAAAGCTGTTGAGGCCGCCGCCAGTTTTGGAATGTCAACGTGTCAACTCTTCACGAAGAACAACAATCAGTGGAATGCTAAGCCGCTGTCGACGCAGGATCTGGAGGATTTTAAGGTCTGCTTGAAGCAGACGGGAATTACTCACCCGGTGGCTCATGACAGCTACTTGATCAACCTGGCCAGTCCGAACGACGAGCTGTGGAAGAAGTCGATTGAGGCGTTCAAGCATGAGTTGGAGCGGGCGGAAGCGCTCGGGCTGATTGGTGTCGTGATGCATCCCGGGGCGTATGTCTCGTCGACTCCCGAAGCGGGATTGCAGCGGATTGTGGAAGCGCTGGATGACATCCATGCTGCCACCGCTGGATATCAGACGCTGACGTTGCTGGAAACGACGGCGGGGCAGGGCTCGACACTGGGGGCGAAGTTTGAAGAGTTGGCCTGGATCATTGACCATGCGGCGACCCCCGAACGGTTGGGCGTGTGCGTCGATACTTGCCACATCTTCTCCGCAGGTTATCCGCTGATTGCCGCCGCCGAATATGCCGCGACCTTCGCCGAGTTCGATCGGCTGATTGGGGTGTCGCGGATCAAGGCGTTTCATCTCAACGACAGCTTAAAACCGTTTGCCAGTCGAGTTGACCGGCATGCGCATATTGGACGCGGGTCGCTGGGGTTGGAACCGTTTCGACATTTGTTGAATGACCCGCGATTCGCGAAGGTCCCGATGTACCTGGAGACTGCCAAGGGAGAGGAAGACGGCGAACAATTGGACGCCATCAATTTGCGGACGCTGCAAAGCCTGATTCAGCCTGCGGCCAAGAAGCGGGCTGCAAAGTGAAGAGTGTCGTTGATCGCTCCGCGATCAAACGCGGGCGCGGTGGCGAGTCTGCATTACGAATGAACTGTAATCCTTATTAAACGTCGAGACTGCGCCCGCGTTTCGATCGCGGAGCGATCAACGACTATCTTTGGACTAACTGGTGATCCAATCTGGCATTTGCTCCGTTCAATCAGCGAGTCCAACTGCGCTCGTCGTGGACCGGGGGCAATTCTAGATATTTGGCCAGACTTACAGTAGCATCATTCTGCGCGGTCGCGCGACAACGCAGCACGGACATCGGCGTTCACAGATGGAGTGCTGATCACATCGTTCGGAATTGATCTTTTGGCGAGGTTTCCCGATGAAGTATGAGATTCGAGAGCTGGGAGTGAGCGCGATTCTCGACCAGTCGTTCAAGCTGATTCAGGAGAATTTTAAGCTGCTGGCCGGGATCACGCTGCCGATCGTCATTCCGTTTGCCTTGATTCAAGGCTTTGCGCAGCTCGCGATGATGCCCGCGATGCCGCAGAATCCGAATAATCCCGCGGCAATGAAAGCGTTCATGCAGGCACTGCTGCCGATGATGTTCGTCTTGGTGCCGCTGTTTCTCATCTTCATGTACGTCGTGATCCCCATCACCAATGCGGCTATGGTGTATGCCATTTCGCGGTCGTATCTCGGGCTTCCGACCAGCGTTGGTGACTCTTTCAAGTTTGCTGTACCTCGTGTGTTGCCGCTCTTGTGGACATGGATCTTGCTGTTTCTGGTGATCCTAGGTGGGTACCTGTTATGCATCGTCCCGGGCATCATTTTTAGTTTTTGGTACGCACTCGTGACGCAAATCGTCGTTCTCGAAGGCCCCTATGGCTGGGAGGCCATGAAGCGCAGCAAAGCGTTAATGAAGGGGAATATGGGGAACTTGTTTCTCTTGGGGCTTATCGTCTTCTTGATCAATTTTACTGCGGGCGGTATTGCCGGACTCGTTTGGCAACCGCACCTCAAAGCAGTCCTGACTGCTATCATTCAAGGTTTGGGAACGATGCTCGGCACGGCTTCAGGCGTCGTTTTCTATTTTTCGACCCGTTGCCAGCACGAGAATTTTGACTTGGTATTGTTGGCTGAGGCCGTTGCGGCCTCCGATGCACCGCCGCCGGAGGCGGAACCTGAGGCACTGTAGAAGGCTTGGCAATTCCGATCGTTCGGAGGGCGAGGCTCCGCCGAGCTGTAGCCTGACTCTCTGAGTCGGGTGCATTATGAGCGAGACAGACCCGACTCGGAGAGTCAGGCTACAGAATTGAAAGCTCTTAGGTTGGTACATGCGATTCGCGTGATTAAACACTGAACGAAGTATCCGGGGGCTTACGCCGCCCGGCTCACCTGGTCTATTTGTTGCGTCGACTTCCCCGGTCAGTCCAGCAGGTAAAGTCACGATGGCGGTCACCGCAACGTTGTCTGATCCGAATACCATCCGTCGCACGGCGGCGGAGGTCATTCAACGGCCGGACTATCGGCTCGATATGGAATCGAAGGCCGATGAGTTGCTGCTGAGCTTGGTGCTGCGCGCGCTGGAATTGTTGAACCGGGCATTTCAGTGGCTGTTCCATCTCCTGGAAGGACTTCCTCCGTGGCTCCAGTGGGTGATTGTCATCGCGATGGTGCTTACTGCGATCTTGATCTGCGCGCACTTCGTCTACACGATC
>JAQGHS010000220.1 GCA_028291605.1 Planctomycetaceae bacterium
AATCCGCGCCCGGCAACCATTTCCAGCAAGGAACAATCCTGCGTGGCAAAATTCGTATAGAAGAGATCGGGCCGGCCATCCCCATTGTAATCACCGAGATCGACCCCCATGGACCCTTCACGTTCACCGGTCGCCGAGTACGCCGCCCCCGCCTGGATGGCCTCGGAGCTGAATGCCAGGTCCGGTCCACCGTACAACAACACGTTCTCTTCCACGTCATTCGCGACGTAGAAATCAATCCAGCCGTCCTCATCCAGATCGGCGGCGACAATCCCCAGGCCGCGCCCGGGCACATCCACTCCGGCTCGATGCGACACATCTTCGAATGTTCCGTCGCCCCGGTTGCGCCACAACATGTCGGCCTCACCCTCGAAATCGGTCGGCAGGCAAACGTCGCGCAATTTCCGTTCGTTGATGCAAACGTGGGGTGGATCGAGCTGAAACTTGGCATACGTGACCACGTACAAGTCCAGCCAGCCGTCTTTGTCAATGTCGGCCCAGCAACCAGTCATGTTCCAGTTGGGACAGACCAATTGGGACTTGGCAGTCTCGTCGCGGAACGTTCCATCACGTTGATTGGAGTACAACCGACAACCCTGGTATCCCGCCACGAACAGGTCCGGATAGCCGTCTCGGTTGTAGTCTCCGACGGCACTGCCGTGCGTATACAGTCCCGCATCGCCCAGACCCGCCGCGCGCGTCACATCGACGAACTGGCCGTCACCCCGGTTCTGAAACAGAGCCCCCGGCAGGCCCGTGGCGTGTGCGGGAGGCGGACTCAGTTTGCCGCCTCCTGACACGTAGATATCCAGCAACCCATCTCGATTGTAATCAAGCAGCGAGGATCCGCCCCCCATGACTTCCAGAATGGTGTAATTTCCGGAACTGGAGCCATCCGAATACGCGAACGGCAACGGGCGGGATTTCCCATCGCCACCGTCGAACCAGTCATCCGGTTTCAACGCACGGGCTGGAAACGAGGGCGGGGTCGGACTGGGCAGCGGCGCTGAATCGTAGGTCGCCGGCTGACTCCTGGCGGCCAGTTCAATCTGCGATCCTGGCCGCGGACTCTTTGGTGTCGGAGTTCGCGTCGGTTGTTCCGCTTCCTGACCACAGCCCGGCGCGCCAACCAGGACGGATAGGCAAATCAAAATCAGGCGCCAGGTCATGGTAACCGGTCGACTGTGAACGTGAGCTCATTTTTCCCGGGTTCGATTGTCGCCTTCAACGGACTCGCTTTCGCGTCGCCATACTTCTTCGCATCAACCAGTGGTTTGGAGGGAAACTTAACCTTGTGGGACTGGCCCTTCGGGTCATCTTCAAAGACCTCCGGGGACGACGCCCCAGCCAGGGTGACCACATATTCTCCTGCATGCGGTGTCAACGCGGGATCAACGGCAAATGTTCCATCCTCAGTCAATTGACCCCAGAAGCCTACAGCGCCTTCCGTTGGCTCAAAGTTCACCCGGCCGTACATAAGCGGCGAGCCATCCTCAAATTTGACCTCGCCAGTCACGATCGAAGGCTTGGAACATCCATTTAAGCTGGCGACACCGAGACTGATCAAAGCCAATAGTTTCCAGTATTTCATCGGTGTAGATCTCTAGTTTGAAATCGGAGGAAAAGACAGTCGATAACACCGCGAATCAACCGAAAAGCCGCCCCAACATTTTTCGAAGGGGCGGCTTGAAGGCATTGTGATGTCTTGCGACACAGAAGGCGACGGGCACAGACAGCGACAGATTAGAATTCGCCGATTGCCGTGCCGTCAGAGCCATTGCCGAGTTGGCCAATAACACTGACATTGATATTCACGCTCACTCCGCGAACCGCACCGTCGCCCATCAACATGTGGACGATACCCACATGCCAACTCCCCAGATTGGAAGTTTGGACGTCATTCAGATTGTATCCAGTGGACGTCATCGAAGGCGCTAGTGGACGACCGTTGGTCGGTCCGGCGAGCCACAATTCACCCCAGCCGCCATCGCCACCGTAACCGCCACCGGTATTGAAGAACATGGAACCGTCACGGACGTCGGGAGTTTGCCCACAGCAGGCGCCCAATCCTGTCACGGTCACGTGCTTTTCGGCAACCATAGCCGTGTTGGAACTGCCGTCGGTAATGGTCGCAAATGACGTGCGCGGCTTATAGTCACCAGGCAACGCGCCCGCGGCCGGATTCCTAATGGCGGACTGCAAGATTTGCTTCTGGCGAACCGCAGCGCCCCCGTTTGCCGAAATATCATTGGAATCGGTGTATTCATTCCCGCCTTGGCTGGTGCTGTACGTTACGGCCACATAGTCACTGACCATATTGCCGGCCTTGTTCAGAACGCCAGACCGACGTGTCGGGCACTTAAAGACCGTAACGCCTGCCATGCCAGTCGAATTCAAGTTCGTAAAATTGGTACCTGAGTTCGACACATCATTGACGTTTAACTGATTGTAGAGATTGGCCTGTTCGAGGTTGGGCAGAATCAACGCGTACCAAGTCAGGTGAGTCGGTCCGAGGGCAATGGGTGGAAAGCCGTTGCGCTGGTCGTGAAAGTTGTGAATCGCCAGACCAAGCTGCTTCAAATTGTTCTTGCATTGGCTGCGGCGAGCGGCTTCACGGGCCTGTTGCACTGCAGGCAACAACAACGCAATGAGCACGGCGATGATGGCAATCACCACCAGAAGCTCGATCAGGGTAAATCCCCCTCGATTTCTCAGGAGACGGAGCTGCGAGCGGAGCGACTTCATGATAGGGGGTTCCCAATAAGCAAAGAAAACAAACGACGAGGCGCAAATCGAATCAATCTCGGCCGATGTGGAACACCGACGCCAAGCAATCTCGTGAATACAACAGACGGGTCTTTTACGATTATATAGAATGCTCTTTCTATTATAGGTATCCATTTAATCTGCGGACTGTCAAGCCTTTCTGAAGATTATCTGACGTGTTTAGCGGATTCCCGAAGTGTCCTCAGATTCCCAGTCGATCCAGGCTTTCGGAGTTTGGGATCCAGTCGATCACGCAATCCAAGCCGTTTGTGATGCCAAAACTAACGGAACTGTTAGACGAAACAACCGCCTGGAAGGCTGAGAATGCTGGCAATTGTCGGGTGCAACCTATTGTTGCTCATCATATTATGAAAAAGACAGGGCGGCGCGGTTCGCGACTAGTCAGTCCTGATTGGCTCCGGTTTGAACGGCCGCAACTCGAATCTTCTCGGTTCGATTTGTAGCAACGCCGACTGCTTTGTATGCATTATACACAATATCATGTGGATATATAAAGGTATGTTGATTTTACGTTGGCCGGTGCTCGAATCGCCTGGTGAATGAGACGCACCTGTCACGAGCAGAATCACCGTCGCCGG
>JAQGHS010000238.1 GCA_028291605.1 Planctomycetaceae bacterium
TTGGAAGCGGCAGGGATCCATCGCGACGCTTGCGTAGTCGATCCTGGAATTGGGTTCGGGAAGACTGCTCAACACAATCTCGAGTTACTGGCCGGCATCCCCCGTCTGCGAGATCTTGGCCGTCCCGTGCTGATTGGACATTCCCGCAAGCGTTTCGTTTCGAAGATCCTGGGCCGGCCGATTGATGAGCATTCCCTGGGAACCGTTGGCATTTCGCTGGCGGCCATTGCGCGAGGTGTCGATATCTTGCGGCTGCATGAAATCATCCCCAGCCGCGACTGTTGGTTGGCCTGGCAGGCGGTGGAAGATTGTGAGACGCAACTTCGCCGTCACCTGTGATGAAGAATTTCGAAGAGTTTTAGCCACAGATTCACACAGATGAAACACGGATTGGGTCAGCGTAGGTTGGAGTCACAACGTGCTGCCACATGAATCATTTCACTCTTTATTCAATTCAAGCGGGATACCGGACGGCCTGGCTTTTATGTTGCCATATTCCGTGTTCAATCCGTGTGAATCTGTGGCTAGAAAATCCCCAATCAGCCTGACACACATGCAGACCTGCACCACATTTGCCATATCACCTTCCGTGGAAAGTCGCACAATGCTGCCTGACCTCGACATCTCTCGTCGCACCTTCCTAAAACACGGTGTTCTCGCAACTGCCGCTTTGGCAAGCCTGACAAATAGCGGACAGGCCGCGGAACCGACTGGGGCTAACTTCGGTTTTTCGTTGTATGGAATGCGCAAATTGCCAACGAAAGAGGCTCTCCGTGTCTGTTCGGAAATTGGTTATGACAGCGTCGAAATCGTGTGCATGCCGGACTGGCCATGTGCCCCCGAAAGTCTCTCGGCGATGGCCCGCCAAGATCTACGCGGCCAGTTGAGTCACTCGAAATTGACCTTGGCCAGCCTGATGGAGAATGTCTCACCGCTGGCCGATGACAAAACTCATGCTGCGATCCTGGAGCGGCTCAAGCGTGCCTGCGAACTCGGACACGATCTGGTCCCGGGGTCCACTCCCATCATCGAGACGGTACTGGGAGGCCAACCGGCGATGTGGGAACAAGTTCGCGACAAGATGGTGGCCCGACTGCAGGACTGGGTGAAGATTGCTGAAGCGGAGAAAACGATCATTGCCGTCAAACCGCACGTGGGTGGAGCGCTGCATACGCCGGAAGGGGCGGTCTGGTTGATGGATCAATTGAAAAGCTCTCCCTGGCTACGATTGGGCTACGATTACAGCCATTACGAGTTGCGAAACATTCCGCTGAAAGCATCGCTGGAGTCATTGCTGCCGCGAACGTCGTTCATTCATGTCAAGGACACCGCAGGAACTGCTGACAAATTCCAATTCCTGCTGCCGGGCGACGGACGCACGAACTATGTGGACTATTTTCAAGCACTGAAGTCCGCCGGCTACAAGGGCTCGATACTAGTGGAAGTAAGTGGCCAGATTCATACTCGTGCCGACTACGATCCCATTCAGGCAGCCAAACGGAGCTACACGAATCTGGCACCACTGCTGGAACGAACCGGACTTCGCCTGCCGCGCGCGTGAATCCTGGCTGCAAGCACCGAGAAAAAGCTCAGGACAAACGGTGACTGCGGGGCCGGAGAAATTCGCGAACGCCCGCCGTCGAGAGAGGCGCTCGACGCGTTCCGAGGTATACTCGATGAATGCGTCGAAAGACTCTCAGCGAGTCGGGCAGTACGGACAATCCTGTCCGTCATCGATTGAGTGAACGAGGAACAGCCGGAGAGGATTTTCCGGCCTAAAAGTGATAGGCGGAGTGGAAGGCATGACCGACGAGGAACGTCTGGACGTCTTGCTGAATCGTTGGAAACAGGTCCTCGATCAGGGCCGACACTTACCTCCCGAGGTATTCTGCGCCGAGCAGGGGTATCCGCAACTGGCCCCTGCGCTGAAGCGCGCCATCCAATTGGAAGATGAAGCCGCGGCACTGCAATCCTCAGCGGTTGCCGTGCAAACTCCGCCGGTTGGCCGCACCATCGAAGACATGTCCTCGACCATGCCGCAAGACCCCAGTGGTCAATTTACTCTGGCAATGTCCGAGGCTGAACGCAATACGCGGGTCCTGGTCACGCAGTCCCAGTACAAGAACATTCGGGCCTTTGAAGTCGGCGGCCAGGGCATCTTAAACGTGGCCACCGACGTCGATTTTCAGCGTGATGTCGTCGTCAAATTCATGCGTAATGCCGAAGGGGCCGAGCATCTGTCGCGATCCATCTCGCGAACCGAAGCGCTGATCACGGCCCAATTGCAACACCCCGGCGTCACGCCAGTCTATGGCTGGGGCGAAACCGATACAGATGGCTCCTTTTTCGCGATGCGGCAGATCGAAGGCGAGAGTCTGAAGGAGAGCATCAAGCACTTTCACGCGCAGCCCATCACGTTGAATCAGTCGGCGATCGACGGCCCGGAATTCCAACGATTACTGTTGCACGTGATTTCGGTTTGCCGGACCGTGGCCTACGCGCATAATCGCGGGGTCGTCCATCGTGATTTGAAGCCCGCGAACGTGATGCTGGGCAAGTTCGGCGAGGCGGTTGTCATCGACTGGGGACAAGCTCAGACGATCGAACGAGCTCCCCAACTCCGGGCCAGCGGCGAGCTATCGATTCCCTATAGCTCACAAAGTTTCTCGCAGTCCTCGAATAGCAAGTCCGGCACCCCGCACTACATGAGCCCGGAGCAGGCGGCCGCCTGTCTGACGAATTTGCCCCCCTCCAATGATGCGCTGACCGCAGTGGGGACTGATGTCTTCCTGCTGGGTGGTATCCTCTATCAACTGTTGACCGGAAATTCTCCCAATCAAGGGAGCGAGATCCACGAAGTCCTGGCGTATGCCATGTCCGGCAAGGTCGTGCCAGCCCATCAGGTCAAACGCGGCATCCCTCGGCCGTTGGATGCCATCTGTATGAAGGCACTCAGTCCGCTGATTGCGGACCGCTACGCCCACGCTGACCAAATGGCGGTCGACCTGGAAAACTACCTCGCCGACGCCCCAGTCAGTGCGTATGCCGATCAAAACTGGGAACGTGCCGCGCGCTGGTGCCGACATCACCGCACCCTCACTCGGGTCATGGCCACAGCGGCCTCCGTCCTCGCCTTCGCGCTGATCCTGTTCTTTTCCGAAAGCAGCCGGCATGCGGAAAGGGAGGCCCAGGAAGCGGCACAGCACTCCGAGCGTGTCCGAATTCTGCATGAGAACAGCTCGCAATTAGCGGCCGATTTTGCCGCCCGTGGAATCGGAGAAGAAATCAACAAGCGCTGGCAGGTCCTGGAAAACTCGGCGGCCGATCCGGCACTGATGCAACTCCTGAAAGATCTGGCGAAGAACCAGACTTTCCAACCGGGCACCCGCCTGCACGACAGCCGCATAGTTTTCAACGAGCAATCCCAACTGAAACTGAACCAGTGGCTGGATGTCGAAAAGCGGCGCAGCGATTCCACGACTCGATCATTCGCCTGGTTCATCTACGACCACGACGGATACATGAGCGCGAACGCCTCCAAGTCGGCAACGCGTCGCGATATCATCGGACAATACTTCGGATATCGCACCCATTTCAATGGCGGCGAGCGAGACTTGAAGCCCGAGGAAGTGGCCCTCAATAAACATCGGCCGATGCGCAGCCATCGGCGGTCGATCATCTACAACAGCAATTTGGGCCATAAGCCCCGGCTGGCATTTTCGGTCCCGATCTGGGATCTCAACGCGGGCAAGGATGATGAACCGATGGGTGTCCTGGGAATGGCCGTCGATTCGGGCGATTTCGACTTTATGAACATCAGCTGGTCCCCCGGTCAGATTGGGATGCTGGTTGATATACGCAAGGACTGGCTCGGAAAGGCTGGCCGAATTCTGCAATACGGAAACCGCAAGGATTCGCATCTGATCCTCGGGCACGTGGCACAAGATGATGAGAAGAACTATGTCACGCCGCAGGTTCTGGAACGGTTGAACCTGTTACACGAAACCCGCATGAATCGCGACCCGCGGCCGTTTACCAATTCCAAACATGAAGATCGAGTCTCGACCCCACCCAAGATGTGGCCGGCGGCTTATGAAGAGGTCGAAGTGCGGTTACCGATGTCCGAAGCCCAGTTGCAGGGGGACGAAGTGACCGCCACGGAGTTGACTCGGCTCATTGTGATCGTGCAGGAGGATCCCAATGCCGCGGAGGCGTCGCCGGCCCTGGAGCGGGCGGCGGCAGGGCCGTAGGATAGGCATCCTGCCTGTCCGTGTTAATTATTGGCAGCGAATGGGACAGTTTCCTATGACCTATCTTGAGCCGCATCCATTCGCTGCCTCTTTTAATTCGTTGCTGCCCTGCACATACCGAATTCGTTTGCGAATCGATTGGGATAAGACGGACAGGCAGGATGCCTATCCCACGGAGAGGTCCCGACTCAGTGAGTCGGGCTGCGGTGAGCATGCCCAAATAGCGACGCGGGATCCTGGTGAAAGATCTGTCGCAGCATGTCGTAGAGCACGGGATCGCGATGCTTCAAACTGTCTGGCGACTTGAAAAAGTACTCGGTCAGTACGGCAAAGAACTCGTGCTCGTTGGTGTAACCATACTCATTGATGTGAGCTCGGCTGTGCTGCGGATCCTTGAGTTCGCGGGCCACAAATGCGATCCACTGGCGAACGGTGTCGTGGGGAACTTCAACCGGTAGACCGTGGCTTTCCGCCTGTTGTTCCACGAGATGGGCAAACTCGTGAATGCCCACGTTCTCTTTCGCAAACGCACCGTTGTAACCCGCCAGCAACGCGGGCTTGGACAGAATCATGACGCCACTCAAGCTGGCCAGCCCCGTCAGTCCGAGAATCCGCCGATCCTCTCCGTCTGTCTGATATTCGTCATTGAACGCATCAGGATAGACCAGGACTTCGCTTAAGCGAGAATAGTCCCAATCATGAAACCCAAAGATCGGGATGACAGCGCTCGAAGCCACCAGCAGCCGGATCGTGTCATCGATATCGGTCCGGATCCCGGTAACGCGCACCTCTGCGAGAAAAATCTGTACGAGCTTGCGGAAGCGATCTTGATCGAACTCATTTAAGGCATTGTAGAAATCAACGCGGGTCTTGAGGATCTCTTCCCATTCGTTCGGGAACGGACGATTCATCACCCGCAGCCGACGCCGGCACTTGCGACGTGAAAGCCAGTAAGTCCCCAAACCGAATGCGACCCCGACGACCAGGCACCAGGGGATATATCCGATAAGATTTTGCCAGTGTATTGCCGACTGCCCCAAACACACAGACGTCACCACGATAGTGACCAGCCCGGCAAGCCACCGCGAACTACGACGGTTACGGCGATCAATATCGGGGGTCACGAGCATTAGGGAAATTCCGCGTAGTAGATCGACAAGGCGAGCGTCCGGCGTGTCATAGGATAGGCAACCTGCCTGTCCGTTTAATAAATCAAGGCGACAGGCAGGATGCCTATCCCACGGCTCGCCGCGAAGTACTAGAAACTGAATCCCGCCCGGAGCAAAAACGTATCCGGTGGCGTGAAGTCAGGAGTACCACTCTGATACATCAGCTTACGCGCCGTCACCCAACCAACCTCGAATTGCATTCCAATCCCCGCCGTGAACGGTGTCTCATACCCCAAGATTACCCGGATGTCGCGGTAGGTTGCCACATCATGAGCCCCGCTCTCCCTGAGCACCGTCCACGAGTTGCCCCCCAGTTCGCCCTTCAAATAGACCCAGCCGCTCTCGCTGGGATCTGGCCCCACGGCCATCGCTAACCGCGGTCGCGGGAAAACGAATTCCATCTTCATCCCCGAATTGGGTTGCCAGACCCAGCCGACAACGGGCAAAGCAGGAATGTCCTCGCGATCCAGGTAGACGAACCCCAGAACTCCCTGCGTCGTCGGCGACAACTGGCGAGCAAACACCGCATGCCCCTGCCAGCGAAAGCTGTCACCGTTGACGAAATTCAAATCGGTATTGAGGGTGGGGCGAAAACCGGCGTCCAAGGTCCAGACTTGCCCCAACTGGTATGTCGAAGCCAGCTCGATCGAAAACTCGTCCAATTGACCTGGAAGATCGGTCGTCGTCGGCCCCGAAACGTAGCGCGTCATGAATCCTGGGATGATCCGAAACGGAGCGTACAGGGGATTCGCGAACATGAACCGTTTTTCGAACTCAACGAAGCCCAGCGTATTTCCATTGCCCGCGACCCACGTCCACTGACCGTTCGAAAACGGCCAGAGCCAGGCAAATGGCAGCCATTTGGGAGCCTCAGGCAGTTGGACCGCCCGACCTTCGTACGAATCACACTCATAGGCCTGCGGAAACGGACTCGGATCAAATAATTCGGGCGCAGGCGGCGGGATTCGGAATGGTCGGGGATCCGCAGCCGACCCTGGCTGACCTGGCTGCAGGACATCGAGCGGAGGCGGAAAGCTTTGGTGACGATCCATTTGCGGACCCGTGTCGAACGGCCGCGCGATCCGCAGAAATGGCGACTCGTCCGACTCCGGAGCAAACAAATGACGCAAAGTCGCTTCATCACGCTCGTCGGTGACCGGCTTTTTGCTCCGATTCGCGGCACGTGCCACCCCGGGACCGACCTGCCAGATAAGGATGGCAGCCAGCAAAACCCACGAGAATCGAAGTAATTTGCCTGCTTTCATTGTGCTCGCAAGCGAACGTCAAAGCCCCATTCAGGGGAGGTAACAGTTTCGTAAGGTGTGGTCAATATGATGTGCGGCGTGGCTGGAAGGTTTCATCCGTTTCTTCAGACACGGCGACATCGCGCATTCAGACCAAGGGTGAAAAGACTAACAGTCTTTTCACCTACGGGCGGCTTAGACAAGGATTCGGCATTCGACGGCGATCCACCAAATCTTCGTTGCGATCGATAAAGGCGAATCAACAAGTCCATTCGGCAGTGCGGGAATAGTCCACGGAAGGCGTACATCCCGCACATCAGGCAGAACCGGCACGGTTCCCCTATTCTGCCGTAGGATAGGCATCCTGCCTGTCAGTCAGTGTAATTAATTGGCAGCGAATTAAAGCAGCCAGCGAATAGGAGAATTCCGTGTCGCTCTGGCGCTGCCGCCTCCATTCGCTGCCTCTTTTAATTCGCTGCCGCCCTCTGCAATTCTATTCAAGTTGCGAAGCTCTTGGGAAAGAGCTGACAGGCAGGATGCCTATCCTACGGGGGCAAAACCCATCGAACTTGCTTTACCTGTCAAACATCTCACAATGGAGCGCGACCACGTACCAATCCATTCTCTGAACGACATCGAGGCTTCATCATGGGCATTACGGCTGTGTTTCGTCGGGCTTGGTTGTCGGTGTTCCTCGCCATCGGTTTGCTGACCGCACCTGCTTCTTATCTCGCGGCCGCGGACTTACCCCTCGTTGAAACGGTCGAGTCGCAGCCGCTGGTTTCGGCGACGGAACGGTTGCTGCAGACCCTGGAATTCGTCGGCGCTCCGCTGAAGAAGGCCGATTCCGACAAGCTCCGTGAGGTGCTCAAGGGAGCTGACGCGAAGGTCGTTACGCAGCAGGTCCAGAAGATTCTTGATCCCTATTGCCTGACAATGGTCACCATCAATCCTGAAAGCCGGGTCTCGGTGACGGAAGGCCCTGTTTCCAAGGATCTGATCCAGAATGGCTGGAGAACGTTTCTGGTCAAAGTCCATAACGATGCAGGGATCACCGCTCCGTTGAAGCCCGAAAGCCCCAACATCGCACCGTTGTTTAAACGCAGCTCGGGCAAGGCGAAACCCGAAATCGTGATCAGCCCCAGTGACGTCCCGCAGCGGTTTCTTGATGCCGTCATGTATGACAAGCAGCCGCTGAAGGCCGAGTTATCCGGCTTGAAACTGGAATATCGAATCATCCAACTCTACAGCCGCGAGACCGGTCGGCGTGAGGCTCAGTTGGGCTTCCACGTCGGACAGGGGACGCAGGACCTCGGCTTTCGTAACTCCGTGCCGATCCTGTTCCAATGTGTTCCCGCGGTGGACGTCGTCCTGACCATCACCGACTTCGACGGCACGCCCACCACGGCAGCCCTGGTGATTCGAGATAAGTATGACCGGGTCTATCCAAACCCCGCACGGCGGCTGGCCCCCGACTTTTTCTTCCACAATCAAATCTACCGTACCAGCGGCGAAAGCGTGCAATTGCCGCCGGGCGAGTATTCGGTGGAAGTCTCACGCGGCCCCGAGTATCCCGTCGTCACGTATCCGCTGACGGTTCCGGAAAAGGTCTCCAGCACGAAGGCGTCGTACGCTCTGAAACGCTGGATCCATCCTGCCACGAAGCGCTGGTTCTCGGGCGATCACCACGTCCATGCGGCCGGTTGTGCTCACTACGAAAATCCGACCGAAGGGGTCACTCCGTCGGACATGATGCGTCACATTCTCGGTGAGGATCTCAACGTCGGCTGCGTGCTGAGCTGGGGCCCCTGCTGGTATGCTCAGAAGCAGTATTTCGAAGGCAAGACATCTGCCCTGTCGCAGCCCAGCTATCTGATGCGGTATGACGTCGAAGTGAGTGGATTCCCGTCGTCGCATGCCGGTCACTTGTGCCTGTTGCGACTTAAAGAAGACGATTACGAAGGGACCGATCTGATCGAACAATGGCCGAGCTGGACGCAACCGATTCTGCAATGGGGACAGAAACAGGGAGCAGTCGTCGGTTACAGTCACAGTGGTTGGGGTTTGGCATTGCCCGATTTTGATCCCAAGGGCAATCGTGTCGAAACCGGCAAGGGAACGGCCGCTGACAAGCTGCCCGACATGGCCATGCCGAAGTTCGATGGCATCGGAGCGAACGAGTACATCGTGACGACGGCCCATGGCGTGTGCGACTTCATCTCCGCGGTCGATACGCCCTCCATCTGGGAACTCAATATCTGGTATCACACGCTGAACTGTGGCATGCGTTCACGGATCAGTGGTGAGACCGATTTCCCCTGCATTTACGGGGACAAAGTCGGCCTCGGTCGCATCTATGTGAAGCTCGATCCGAAGGTGGAATTGAACTACGAGAACTGGATCGAAGGCTTGAAGCAAGGCCGCAGCTATTGCGGCGACGGACTCAGTCACGTGATCGATTTCCGCGCCGCAGCGCTGAAGGATGGTGAGACCACCGGCAAGACACTGGGCCTGGGTGAACCGAACGACAAGGGACAGTTCAGCCAGCTCAACCTGGATCAGCCGGGCAAAGTTCGCGTGAAGTTCGATGCGGCCGCGTTGCTGGCGGAACGCCCCACGCCGGCGACCGAAGCCATCCGCACCAGACGGCTCGATCACAAACCGTATTGGCATTTGGAACGCTGCCGCCTGGGCGACACGCGTGAAGTTCCTGTCGAGATCATCGTCAACGGCAAAGTGGCGGCGACAAAAAAGCTACTGGCCGACGGCGGAGTCCGGGATCTGACGTTCGACCTCGACATCGCTACTTCCAGCTGGGTGGCGGTCCGTATCCTGCCGTCCGTGCATACGAACCCCATCTTTATCGAGATTGGTGGTAAGCCGATTCACGCCAGTAAGAAGAGCGCCGAATGGTGTGTGCAAGCGGTCGACACATGCTGGAAGGCCAAGGAAAATGGCATTCGTGAAAAAGAGCGTGCTGCAGCGAAAGCCGCTTACGATCAGGCGAAGGAGATTTATCAGAAGATCGCGACGACAGCGGTCGCCGACTAATGAGAGATTCATCTTGTCCCACGCTCTGGCGAGCGTGGCTACGGGGCTGACGTTCTGTCTGATGAATTCAATCGCGGTCTAGTTTTTTCCTTGGGGCGCCATGTTAGAGTGGCGTAATTGAATCAGCAGTCCGCTGTATTCTTCTCAACGTACTCTCATCCACGCGTGCTAGTCGAACATCATGATCTGCATTTCCGTCGTCCCGGAATCTCGCCAGTTGGCGAAAGTCGACATCTTCAACGCTGCCAATCAGGCCGACCTGGTCGAAGTGTGCCTCGATCATCTGATCAAGGAGCCGGAGATCCCTGATCTACTCGAGGGAGCAAAAAAGCCCATTTTGCTCTCGTGCCGCCGCGAAATCGACGGTGGCCACTGGAGTGGTTCGGAGGAGGATCGTCTTCTCATGCTACGACAGGCGATTATCGCCGGGCCAGATTGGATTGAGCTCGAAGTCGATATCGCCAACAAGATCCCGCGGTTCGGCAAGACCAAGCGCTTAATCAGCTTCACGCAACTCGACAGACCGTTGGGTGGCCTGGAAGCAATGGTGGAACGGGCGGCAGCCTGCAAGGCCGACGCCATCAAGTTCACGGGTCCGACACCGACCCTCGACGCCGCCTGGCCGCTGTTGGCGACGGTTACAAAAAAAAGAGACATTCCCGTGGTCGGCATGGGGCTCGGCCGACCCGGATTGACCTTCTCGTTGCTGGGTCGCAAATACGGTTCCCCCTGGATTTACGCGGCACTCGAAAAAGGGATGGAATCGTACGACGGCCAGGCGACGGTAGGCGAACTCGACAACATTTACCGTTGGCGAGAGATCAACGCCCAGACTCGGTTTGTCGCGGTCGCTGGTTTTGGTGAGACCGAAACCATGACGGTCCGCGTCTTGAACACAGGTTTTCAAAAACTGGGTCTGAACTATCGCTGCCTGCCGATGGAACTCGACAAGCTCGACAACTTTGCTCAGATGTTTGAGGTGTTGAAGATCAACGCGCTACTTCCCGATAAGCGACTGGGTGGCCAGATTTTGTCAGTCGTGAAAGAGGTTGAAGACTCGGTCAAATCGAGTCAGTTTACCGACCTGATGGTCAAGCCCGCCGACAAGGGCTGGCAGGCCTTCAACTCACTGTGGCGCGGAGCGTTGAAGGCGTTGGAAGAAACGCTCGGTAAGACTGGCCCCGAGGACCGGCCGATGGATCGTAAGAGCGTGCTGATGATTGGGGCCTCGCCGATCGCACGCGCGTTGAGCTATGGCATTCAGCGTCGCAAGGGGATGGTCAGTGTGGCGGCAACCGATGACGAACGAGCTCAACTGTTGGCGCAGATGTTTGATTTCCGATTCGTACCGATTGCCAACATCTATACGACGCTGTGCGATGTCGTCATCCTGACCGAATCGACCATGGAAAAGGGACGACTCAAGCAGACCATCAATCCCGCGATGTTCAAACCGGGCATGACGGTGATGGATGTGACCAACCTGCCGCAGAACACGCCCTTCCTGGACGAAGGCCGAATGCGCGGCTGTAAGGTCGTCGAACCGTCCAACGTCTATGCCGATCAACTGGGCACACAGTTCAAGGCGATCACGGGCCACGAGCTGCCGCCAGAGGCGTTTCAAGAAGCGTTAGCGGCGGAGTGAAAGTCGTTGATCGCTCCGCGATCGTAACGCATTCGGAGTATCTGGGTGGCACGTAATTGGACCATCAGTCGTAACGCGATAGCGTCCAGCTCAGATTGCACGAAAGGGCCGCATCTTTCCCATTTCCGAATCTAAGAAGATCGCCGGTGAGCGGAACCTCTATGCCGTGAAGGAAAGTGCTATTGCTGACGCGTTTGGGTGAAACTGAACGTTATTTTGACGCCGATGCCTGGACGCTGTCGCGTTACGACTGATGATCTTGTGGTCGCGCCACCCGTTCGATGCGCTCACGTTTCGATCGCGGAGCGATCAACGACTATCTTTGGGGTTTCCGCGCGACCAATCCAACTTCGTATATTTCTCATCGTGCAGTTGCCGGGCTCGCTCAAGAATCGACGTCTCAAAAGATGTTGAAACGACTGGCTCCCCGAGTATTTTCGCAGTTGCCAGCGCCAGTGTCTTCAGCAGCTGGACCTCATCGGTCGCCGGAGCAAGGTCGAACAAGCCTGGAAACTGCGGAGCAGCTTCCGTCCTTCTGAGGACCAGACTGCCATGCTGCAGGACAGCGCCGCGACGTCGGCGCTGCGCGCTTCCCAGGACCTTGTCGGTCCCGATCACGACATCCATTTCGTCACCGCGACTGAAACACAGGAAGGCTTCGGCGGGACCATCTTTGCCAAACCGGCTGGCACGCAGTCGAACGTCAAACCCCAACGGACGCAAGACCTCGATCACCGCATTGTGCAGCGCCAGATAGATCTGATAGGGATCGCGTGTCAGAGGATGAGTCGCGGGCAAAGTACACGAGTAGGTCAACTCATGATGATGCAGGATGGCGCCCCCTCCCGACAGACGACGTACAGCGGGCAGGGAGGACCACAACGGGCTCGCCGACCATTCCTCGGACTTTTGAAAATAGCCCAGCGACAGCGTAGCCGCATCCCATTGATACCACCGCAGGACCGGTGCGGCGCCCCCTACGGCGGCTTCGAGCAACGCCTCGTCGACGGCCATGTTCCAGGCGCCGGAATGCGGTGGGGTGTCAATAATCAAATGGCAGACGGACATAGTTATTGTAGGACGGGCACTCTTGCCCGTCACCGAGTTAGCAGCACCAATGCAGACGGGCAGGAGTGCCCATCCTACGGACCGAATCTGATTCCGTTACGAAGCGGGGGAGGGTGGGGTATCGATGCTGATCACGTCCGAGCCCTTGCTGGGATCGATCGTTGAATCCCACAGCCGAAAGGCACCGATGAACGAATTGGCATTGTCGCCTGCTCGACAACCTGGCGGCAGCTGTTTGAGCTTTGTCACGTTGCCCCCCCCAAGTACAACATCATCGGGAAACATCGCCTCAATCAGTTTGGCAAAAGAATAGAACACATGCCGTCGCCATCTCTTTTTTCCCATGCGCAGCAGTCCACGCTGACCGACGTAATCTTCCAAGGTCGCTTTCTGGTAGGACAACCGCGCCAGCTCCATCGGAACGACGATTCCGTCCATCACCAGTGCCGAGCCGAGACCCGTCCCCAGGCCGAGAAACAACATCTTCCCGCCCTGATAGCTGCCCAGGGCCTGCATCGCCGCGTCATTGATCAGCTTGACCGGACAATTGAATGCGGCTGAGAAGTCATACGCGATCCAGCCTGTACCGAGATTGTGCGGTTCGGCGACGATCTTGCCACGGCGCACCAAACCCGGATAGCCGATGGAGACTGCGTCGTACTTCCAATCGCTGGCAATCTCGCGGATCCCGGTGACCATGGCCTCCGGAGTCATTTCGGGACCCGATGGAAATTTGCGCGGCTCCGGCTCACCAGTCGCCAGGATCTTGATATTTGTTCCGCCGACATCAATCGCCAACACGTTCATAGAATCATCCTTAATTGAATTCGAATGTTGAATAGCATGTCGCAATTCACCTGCCAGTTCGAACCGATCAGCAGCAACTTACGGACGTCGCCCCCACCAGACCGCCAGCAGCAGCGAGCCTGTGATCTCCACCAGAGCATAGGCCACGACGGCAGTCGTCGCAGACGTCCCGGGAAAGGCACTGGTCGCAATCACCAGACTAACGGCCACGTTGCGGAGCGAAGTCACCAGGGTCATCGACCTTCGCCCATCTCCCGCGGGACCACCGGCCAGCCAGCCGGCGGCGAAGCTGAAGAGCAACAATGCGAGCATACCAGCAAATGCGATCGGGCGAATCCCCGAGAGCGTGTGGAACTGAACAAACAGCACCAGTCCGGTCGAGAACACATTCAAGACCTTGCTGGTGAACTGAGCCGGTTTTTCAAGTCTGTCGGCCAGGGGCGACCACCAATGACGGATACTCAATCCCACGCACAGCGGCAATAACTGTGTCGCAAGTAAGATGACCACCAACTTGGCTGAATTCACCTGCAAGGGTTCAGCGCCGGTCATCAATGGGAGCAAGGAGGCGAGCAGTAGCGGGGCAAGAACGGCTGACGAACCCGCCAACAGAACCATCACGCCGACCGCGGCGGCGATATTCCCCCGAGCAAACATGGTGAACGGCGGGCCATACGGGCCACCCGGGCAAACTGCCAGAATGAGAAACCCGGCGGTGATCGCCGAAGAAGTGGGAAACAGCAGGAGCAGGCCGATCGCCGCCGCCGGCACACAGACATAATTGGCCAGGAAGGCCCAGGCCACCAGCCGCCAGTTCGTCGCCACGGCGGCCAGTTGCGAATACGTCACTTTCAGCCCGATGGTGATCATCATCTCGATCAGAGTGATGGCCACCGCGATCTGCATCAATTTGTCTAACGTCATGAAAATCCTTGTCACACGATCCGTCGTGGCCCGACTCTCTGGGTCGGGTGCTTCACGTCATGTCGATCCGACTCAGAGAGCCGCGTCACGAAACACGGCACAGTTTTAACACGTCATGGACCGCCGCCATAGTCATCCCGGCAGGCAATCGCTGTTTCTTCCAGAAGGACGCGGACAAAGTGATTCACCTGACCATCTGTCCCCAGTCCTCAGATATTTCCGCCAGCCGCACATTGGTGTAGCCAGGCATTCGCCGGCGCACTATATTCGCGACAGCGATCGACTGGGGCAGCTTTGCCGTTCGCCACCATTTGCTGTCGGTCTGCGCACTTTGAAGTGATTCTGGACAATGGCCGCGAGTATTGGATGACTCGCGGAGTTCTGCGCGGTACCAGATGTTTTGATTTCGATGGATCGCAACTCCTGCGGGAGTTGTCATTGAGGGTATCACATGTTCGTATTCCGATTTTTCCAACTTCTGACCCCGATCACTCTTGCGACACGCCCTGTTCGCCGTCGCCGTGAATTGTGGCGATCAGAAATCGTCGAGGCGCTGGAGTCCCGGGTGGTCCCGGCTGCGCTGACCGTCACTCCGCTGGACAACCCCGTCACGACGGAATCGGGCGGGCAGGCTCATTTTTCAGTCGTGCTCGATTCGCAACCGACGGCGACCGTGACCGTTCCCATCAAGAGTCTGAACATCAAAGAGGGGACCGTAAACGTCAAGCAACTGGTCTTCACCTCAGCCAATTGGTCAACCCCACAGACATTCACGGTCAAGGGAGTTGAAGACACGCTGATTGATGGCGATAAGTCCTATCAAGTCTCACTGGGGAAATTCAAGTCGAAGGATAAAGCCTACAAGGCGCTCCCGGTAATCACGAAGACGCTCACGAACATCGATAATGACGTACCTGCGATTCAGGTCACGGCTGGCTCCAACCTGCAAACCACCGAAGGGGGCGGCAAGGCCACGTTCACGGTTCGCCTGGCAACCAAGCCCACGGCCAATGTGGTCATTCCATTGCAGAGTTCGAATACTCTCGAAGGCACTGTGACCTCATCATTGACCTTCACTCCCTTGAACTGGAACAAGACGCAGACGGTAACCATTACCGGCGTGAATGACTCGCAGATCGACGGTCCCCAGGCCTATCAGATCACTTTCCAGCCAGCTCAAAGCTCTGATGCGGCCTACAACGGGAAAACGGCGTCCGCGGTGTCCGTAACCAATGCCGATAACGACGTAGCGGGAGTTTCGATCACCGCCAAGACAGGTCTGACGATCAATGAAGGCGCGTCCCAGGATGTGAGCTTCAAGCTGACCGCCCAGCCGACGTCGGATGTTACCGTGACGTTTCTGACGACCGTCGGAGACGATCAGGCGACTTCATCAGTCAGCAGTTTGACCTTCACACCTGCCAATTGGAACGTCGCCCAGAACGTCACGATCACCGGTACGACGCTCGATGGAATCGACGGCAACAAACCCTTCACATTCACCGTTGATACGGCCAGCGATGACGCTCTGTTCAACGCGTTGCCGACTCAAACTGTGACCGTGATCATCAATGATACCGAAGCGCCTCCGCCGAATTACAATGGCGTTTATACCGGCACCTACTCGGGCCACGTCACAATCGCGGGCTTTCCAATATCCAGGAGCGGGAATATTGCAG
>JAQGHS010000264.1 GCA_028291605.1 Planctomycetaceae bacterium
ACGGCCTCTGATCGCTGCGACGAAGCTCGTGCGATTTTACGCCGATTCGGGGCAACCAGCCGAGATCCGGCCTTCGCTTCGACCGAGTTGTAACCGGATGACAACGCGGCTCACCACTAGCTATGGCTATACATAAGCAGGTTAGCCCTGCGGGTTGGGTCTTGGGATTCTTCTTACTGGGTTCTGTACCAGAACAAACTCTCAGGCGCCTATGCCGCTGGGCTGACCTGCATTGATTTCGCACTTACGCTGGGGAACTTATGCGACCCAAGGCAGTCTTGCTCGATGTCGACGGAACGCTGATCGATAGCAACGACGCACATGCGCACGCCTGGGTCGATGCTCTATTAGAGTCCAATATAAGTGTCGAGTTCGCAGTAGTCAGACGCCTCATTGGAATGGGTGGCGACAAGCTGCTGCCGAAGGTCGCAAACATCGATGCAGAGTCCCGACAGGGCAAAGCCATCAGTCAGCGTCGAGGCGAAATTTTCCAGAGCAAATATCTGCCGGAAATTCGCCCTTTTCCCGATGTCGGCGTCCTTCTTAGGCGTATGGAACAGGAGAATTTGATTCTTGCAGTGGCAAGTTCAGCAAAAGAGAACGAACTTGACTCGCTCCTTGGTCTGTTCGACGGGAAAAACTTCATTCAATTGACAACGTCTTCGGATGATGTCGACAATTCCAAACCCGATCCCGATATCATTGAGGTTGCTCTCGGCCGTTTGGGGCACCCAAGGGAGGCAGTGATCCTGTTGGGAGACACGCCTTTTGATGTTGAGGCGAGCTTGAGAGCCGGCATTAGAGCAATCGCCCTTCGCTGCGGTGGGTGGAGTGACATCGACCTGCAGGGAGCAGTCCAGATTTACGATGACCCTGCCGACTTACTTATTCACTTTGACAAATCGCCACTTTGCGAGTTGTGAGCCAAGTGCAACCCTCGCAGGATGCGATAAGGGAATTGGTCTGATCCCGCTCGTACTTGCCCCAGGCCGATAAGCGACCTCACTGTTTTGGCTCTAACGCTCTGTTCGCCGGTCCATTAACCACGCCGCCGAAGGCATCAAAGCGGGAACCGTGGCACGGGCAATCCCACACCTTCTCGGCATCGTTCCAATGAACGATGCAGCCCAGGTGGGGGCACACTGCAGAGCATTGATGAAGACTTCCATGTTCGTCCCGAAACGCGGCAATTTTGGTCATGCCGTCTCGCAGCACGGCGCCGGTCGATGTGGGAATCTGCCCCGCCGATGAGACGTCGCCAGTACCGAGCCAATCCTTCGCGTATTGAGTTGCCACATTCGCATTTTCGAGAATGTATTCCTTCCAGGCCATGCCCCAAACCGGCTTTCGGGATGGGTCATATATCTGGCTCCAGGTGTTTTCACGTCCGCGAATGAGATCGGCGATCAGAATCCCTGCGATAGTGCCGTGCGTCATTCCCATACCTGAATCGCCAGTCGCAACGTAGACATTTTTATGATCTGCTGGATTATGTCCAATGAAGGCTATTCTAGCCCATCAGTTGTCTCCATAACCATCCCTGACCATTGATAATCGATGGTGGTAATCAACGGGAAATGTTGACGAGCCCAACTCTCAAGCCGTTGCCAATGCTCTTGCTGATCTCGGACTTGACCGGCCTTATGGTCCTCACCGCCGATGATCAGCGTATCCGTTGCGTCCGAGTTTGATTGCAGCCGTATGTAATGATAGGGATCAAGCGTGTCCCAATACAAACCGGGGGCAACCG
This sequence comes from Planctomycetaceae bacterium, assembly GCA_028291605.1. GTDB lineage: Bacteria > Planctomycetota > Planctomycetia > Planctomycetales > Planctomycetaceae > JAKFVC01. Next base: position 1,751 of record JAQGHS010000264.1, read on the forward strand.
AACCGCGGGGGACCGTTGCGCCGATGGCATAAGTTAAATACGGTGCTTGTTTCGTATGGATGGCGAGGAGATTGTTGATAGGGACATTGGTCGCAATGACGATATCTTTTGCCGTGACAGTATACCGGTCTTCCGTTGTGACTCGTCCTGTGTCGCCCCCTTCCACGCTCTTGACGTGTGTTTGGCAGTAGATCCGCCCACCACATTTTTCGATCGCCCGGCCCAGACCCATGAAATATTTCAGAGGGTGAAATTGGCCTTGCCGAGGAAACTTCAGGCACGCGCCGGTTTGCAGTGAGGGCTGCGGTGCGTTCGGTACGATCTCGACGCCATTCAATCCGGCCCGGTGCGCGGCGGCCAATTCCTTCTCCAACATTCGTGGAGACTCTCCGGGAAGCGTGAAGAGATATCCGTCGATCCGCTGGAAATCGCAGTCAATGCCTTCCGAGATGATGATCGATTCAATCCGATCGATTGCCTGGGAGTGACTATCGGCTGCCAGACGGCTTCCTTCGACTCCATGGACCTTCTCCAATTCGAAGTAGCGATCGTCAAGGGCATTGGTCAGGTGCGCCGTCGTTCTTTGACTTTGCCCACCTGCCAGGGGGCCATCATCAATGAGCACAACCGAGTTTCCGCGCGAAGCAAGCAAGTACGCAGTCGTCATTCCCGCAATCCCAGCACCTACGACGCAAACATCCGCTTCGACGTTTCGCGACAACTTCGCTCGCAGTGGAATCTCTTCCGTGGCCATCCACAATGATGTTGTTTGCTCGATATGATCTTTCATGAATATGTCCCACAAACAGTGTCTCGGATGCTGAAAAAGCGAATGTCGAGCTAAAAGTCCCACTTGGGTTCGGGGACGCGACAAATAAGTGCTTTGGCACAGTTCGCTGCCCACGGAGTCTAATGGTTAGTCTTGCCCACTACGACGTGCTGAGACTCGCGCAGTTGGTAACCGATGCTCAATTAACCGTTGCGTGTCGGCCAGGTTCGTTATCAGGACTCGTTCAGCGTCTACCAGCACTTCCTTAAGGTCACTTGATGCGTACTTTTGGTAAACAACGAGTTTGTCGAGCAGTTCATGCTGCATCACCATTTCTTGCCGCAAAAATGCGAGGTCGATTTCCTGACCAGTCTTTTGTTCGATCAGCCGTTTACTACCGGCCAAGCTCTGCACCGCCAATTGCCTCTCAACTTGCATGACGTCAAAATCGTGATTGGCGGAGTCACGGGCATTCATAATTCTTGTGCGGCCCTTGCCGGTCTCCTGGACCGAGACTCCGCCGTTCGATATCTGGCCGTGTCGTTGAGAAGCACCACGGCCAGTTCCTGGTGTGAAACCGCCGGTAACAGTGTTGGTAGGTGGCACGCCACTATTAGCAATTCCGTTGCCATCAGGCAGAAATGCTTGCGTTTCCCCTGCCGCAACTCCACCGTCACCTACTATTCCAATCGCAGGTATGACGTTGCCATTCGAATCCACGGTCGCACCTGTCGCCTGCGTTGTTGCTGATTGATCAGTGGTAGGTCCATTCGCAGTCGCTGCACCGGTGTTGCCAGTTCCGCCGTTTTGACTGGTCTTGCCTGCTGCAGGACCGCTCAGCAGGCCGGTCGGATTTTTCGACGATGTGTTTCCCGATTGGGGACCTTGCGTGCCCGCGGCAGGTCCGCTCAATAGACCCGTGGGATTCTTTGATGCAGTGGTTCCAGACTGCGGACCTTGAACTCCGGCTCCCGGACCACTTAACAATCCAGTAGGACCGTTCGCCGCCGCTCCCACAGTAGAATTCGTATTCGCACCTGCCGCAGGACCGCTCAGTAAGCCGGTCGGGTTCGTCGATGCGGTCGTTCCAGATTGAGGACCTTGCACGCCCGCCCCTGGTCCACTTAATAACCCGGTGGGGCCATTCGCCGCGGCACCTACTGCAGAATTCGTATTAACTCCCGCTGCCGGTCCGCTAAGGAGACCAGTCGGATTTTTGGATGAGGTCGTTCCGGCCTGAGGACCTTGTACCCCCGACGCCGGACCACTCAACAGTCCGCTAGGGCTATTACCGAGATTCCTACCTGCTTGGACATTCGCGCCAGCGGCCGGTCCGCTCAACAGGCCGCCAGGACTGGCCGATCCGGCCG
>JAQGHS010000267.1 GCA_028291605.1 Planctomycetaceae bacterium
CTATCTGCAGTTCACGAGTTGGTGGCAGGCCAATTTTGAAATTTGAACGCCCGACCCAGACTGCAAACCGTCCGAATTCGATAACAGGTCGCAACGGTTATAGAAGCTCATTATGGCCAATGACTACACCTCAATTTTAGAACGTGATGGCGAGTGGTACATTGGTTTTTGTCCTGAAGTTCCCGGAGCGAACGGCCAGGGAAGAACCGAAGACGAATGCCGTCGCAGCTTATCTGAGGCTATTGAGCTGATTCTGGCTGACCTGCGTGATTCCACGACATCCACACGTGAATAAGCGGGGACACAGACGCTGGCAGCGTCTGCCACGGGGGGTGAACCTTCTTGCCCGTCGGGTATCCAAAGGATATCGTGGGAGACCGCGCCGTTTGATTCTTTGGATTTCGGACCTGACGAATGCCCTACTTTCCGGATTTTGATGCCTTTTGCCAGTTCGCCAAGCAAGGCAATCTTGTACCTGTGTACCGACAGTTGCTCAGCGACACGCTGACGCCGGTATCGGCCTATTGCCAGATCCAGCGCGGGGCCTCTTCTTTTCTGTTCGAAAGTGTTGTCGGCGGCGAACGGATCGGGCGATACAGCTTTCTGGGGGCTGATCCCTATCTGCAGATGGAAGCGTATGGCACTCGGCTGGTCATCACGGATGACAAGGGAAAGACGGAACGCGAATGCCCTGATCCGCTGATCGAACTGCAGCACATGATGGACAAATACCGCGGAGTCCAGGTGCCGGGGTTGCCGCGGTTCTGTGGCGGAGCCGTCGGGTATGCCGGGTATGACGTCATTCGCTACACCGAACGCCTGCCGAATCCCCCTCCTGACGATCGGCAGTTGCCCGATTTGTCGTTTGCCTTCTACAACCGCATGGTGATCTTCGATCAGATCCGTAAGACGATCCTGGTCGTGGCGCAGGCCTCAACCCAAACCGGAGACCTTCGCGCCGAATACGATCGGGCCTGCGGGCAAGTGGATGAGATCTGCCGGCAGTTGCAACGCGGTTCGTCAGACTTGCAGTTGACCGATATCGCCGTCACGACCGAGGTGACCAAACCATTCAAGTCCAACTTCACGCAGGCGGAATTCGAAGCGGCAGTCGAGAGCTGCAAGGAATACATTCGCGCCGGTGACATCTTTCAAGTGGTCATCAGCCAGCGTCTGCAACGTGAATCGCACGCGCGGCCATTGGACATTTATCGTGCATTGCGCGTGGTGAATCCCAGCCCGTTCATGTTTTTCCTGCGGACTCCCCGAGTCCATCTGATCGGCAGTTCGCCTGAGATCATGGTCCGCGTGGAAGATGGCCACACCACCATCCGGCCGCTGGCGGGAACACGCAAGCGCGGCAAGACTGAGGCAGAAGACAAGCAACTGGCCGCCGAACTGCTGGCCGATCCGAAAGAGCGTGCCGAGCACGTCATGCTGATTGATCTGGCTCGGAATGATGTGGGGCGTGTGGCGGAATTCGGCAGCGTCCAACTGAGCGAAGTGATGCAGGTCGAGTTTTATAGCCACGTGATGCACATTACTTCGAACGTCACGGGTCAACTGGCACCCGGGAAAACGGCCCTGGATGCTCTGCGAGCGGGCTTACCGGCGGGGACGGTCTCGGGGGCTCCCAAGGTGCGAGCCATGCAGATTATTGACCAGCTGGAACGCCATCGCCGCGGTCCCTATGCGGGTGCCGTAGGGTATCTCGATTACACCGGCAACATGGATACGTGCATCGCATTGCGAACGCTGGTGATGCAGGGGCAGACCGTGTCGGTGCAAGCGGGGGCGGGGATTGTTGCGGATAGCGACCCGACTTCGGAATATCAGGAGACGCTCAATAAGGCCCAGGGAATGCTGAAGGCGATTGAGGTCGCAGAGCAGCAGTTGTAGGTCTTCGTCGTAGGATAGGCATCCTGCCTGTCCGTCGCGCAGCGACAAAGCAATCAATCAAGATACTGTGGTAATCAAAATGGGGATCGTAGGATGAATGGACTTCGGATTTGTCACTTGAGGTGACAACGGACAGGCAGGATGCCTATCCTACGGCGAGCGACGCTTCACCCACGCTGCGAACTGGCGTTCGACTTGGGATGCCGACTTGACCCCCAGCACGCGGCACAGGGTCGATACCCCGTGTTGATCTGATGGCCAGCGGGTTTTCAATTCTTGGTAGTATTTTTGCAGCACCTGGCGATCTTGCAGATACAGGCACATCGACCTCGCGACGGCGTAGTTCAGACCAACGTCGCCCGAACGGAACGTGGCGGGGTCGGTCAACGCGTCGAGCGTTGGCAATTGACCGGAGTTGGCCGCCTGTTTGGTCAGTTTGCAGCGCCAGTTCGGTAATCCGAAGAGCCGTTGGCCTTTCGCTGTGTAGGCCGCTTCTTCATGCAGTGCCCCCAGGCCTTCATCGAACCATTCGGGGAGCTCTTCACAGTCAGCGTGGGATAAGGCATGAGTCAACTCGTGGGCCAGAGATCCATTTCCCGCTTCCAAATCCAGCAGAATCCGGCGTTTGTCTCGCTGGTAGTAACCATGATAGCCGGCTTCCAGATGCCCGTCCCAGTCCTTGGCCAATTGCCGGAACAGGTCCTCGGTCGAGCAGATCACAATTGTGATTGGGAGTTTCGGTGAGGTCTCAAAGTACGTTTCCCGCAGCGCTCGCGCCACCGGTCCGATCACATCGGAATGCACTTTCTGAAGCGTCGATTCGGGCAGATCCCCAGCAATTAAGAAGGGGGCGCGGATGACGATCTGAAAATCTGCGGGCAGGACCTGGCGCAAGCGAGCCGCCGATGCCTGACAGCGGGCACTCAGATCCTTGGGTATACTGCGATCGTGCGTGTGAAACGACTTACGGGCGGCAGCGGAATCAGGGGTGACAACAGCTGCGGACGATGAGGGTGCGGCCACCCAGTAGGCGACCGTCATGATCGCGAACGGCCCAATCGTCAAAAACAGCAAACGCGTCATACCAGTCACGGTCGTTAGCGAGTTGATGGCACGGGAATCGTCAGCACGTTTAAAGGCTCGTAGGATGGGCACTCTGGCCCGTCCATTTTCTGATCAATACAACTCCAGACGAATGAAGACGGCCCGGGCGGCCACTCTACAGGCTCCGCTCCGATTTTCTCTCGTCAGTAACGTCTGAAGTCTACGCCGTGTATAATGACTTCGCTCTGTGACCTTGAGAAAATCTGCCCGTTTCCGCAGCATAGGCCCAGGTTCGGCCGTTGCGGTCGTTGCGGCCCCTACAGTTTTTCGGGGTCGCAACAATCGTTAGCAGCTTAAGGTCAGCCTGCTCGGCAAGCTGTGCATCAGTGTTGCCAGCGGTTCAAGTCCCCCGATTCCGCCAGACGAACTTGATCCAGTGATGCGCTCAATGCTCACTGAATGATGATTCGCTACACGGCCAGGAATGAGATCTTGATCGCGAGCTGACCCTCGTGATCCAAATGTCTCGTCCCCGGTCGTGTTAAGATAGAGGGGCGGAGAACGGGGCCATGCGGAACGATTTTTGTTTTTCCATTCAAACGACAGTACCTCGAGTTCCCTGGCGGACCGGTCCCCGCGGACCGAGACGTAAGTTATTCCTGGAATCTGACCTTCAAGTAATGCGGTGTGGCATGCACTCGGAAATGTATCATCAGCTGGGTGCTCATCCTGATATCGTGGACGGCCAGGCCGGCGTCCGCTTCGCCGTCTGGGCACCCAATGCCCGCGAGGTTTCCATCCTGTGCGATATGACGCACTGGACCCACGGCCGCTTCTGGCTGAATTCCTCCAACGACGGCATCTGGTCGGTCTTCATGCCCGGTATGAAACCCGGGATGGCTTATAAGTTCGGACTGGTCAATGCTCACGGCCAGTTCACCGAAAAGTCCGACCCGTACGCCTTCTACTGGGAAATGCGTCCCAAGTCGGCATCGATTGTCTACGACCTCGAACAGTACAAGTGGAACGACAGCGGCTGGATGGACTATCGGAAGAAGGTCAATTGGCACGAGAAACCGATTGCGATCTACGAAGTCCACCTGGGTTCGTGGCGCAAGCCGCACGACGGCCGCCTGTTCTTCAACTATCGCGAACTGGCTGAGCAGCTGGTCGCGTACTGCCAGGAAATGGGCTATACCCACCTGCAATTGATGCCGATCACCGAGCACCCGTTTGACGGCTCGTGGGGCTATCAAACTGTCGGCTACTTTGCTCCCACCAGCCGGTTCGGCACGCCGGACGATTTCCGGTTTTTCGTCGATCACTGCCATCAGGCGGGAATCGGTGTGCTCGTGGACTGGGTCCCCGCTCACTTCCCGGTCGATGCGCACGGACTGGCTCGTTTTGACGGCACCTGCCTCTACGAGCACGCAGATCCGCGGCAGGGTTCGCACCCCGATTGGGGGACGCTGGTCTTCAATTTCGGACGCAACGAAGTCCGCAATTTTCTGTTGTCGAGCGCCCGCTTCTGGCTCGACAAATATCACATTGACGGGCTACGGGTCGATGCTGTCGCTTCGATGTTGTACCTGGACTATTCCCGCAAAGAAGGGGAATGGGTGCCGAATCAATACGGCGGCCGCGAGAACCTGGAAGCCGAGCAATTCCTCAAGGACATGAACGTCATGGTGCATGGGGCGTTCCCCGGTATCCTGACGATCGCTGAGGAATCGACCGCCTGGGGCGGGGTGTCGCAACCAGTTTATAACGGCGGTCTCGGCTTCAACATGAAGTGGGACATGGGCTGGATGAACGATACGCTGCGGTACGTCCGCAAGGACCCCATCCATCGAGCTCATCACCAGGGAGATCTCTCCTTCCGGATGGTTTACGCGTTCTCGGAGAATTTCGTCCTGGCGTTGTCGCATGACGAAGTGGTGCACGGC
>JAQGHS010000307.1 GCA_028291605.1 Planctomycetaceae bacterium
CTACAAGTCGTTCGAGCATCACGGCGAGAGTGATGCCGTGCAAGGGATTCCCGGGCTGTTCTGAAGTCATGTCGCTCTGGCTGTTTTAGGTTGGAGACTTTTTTCCACGCTCGGTAAGCGAGCTCCGTGCAGGATACCACAAGCTCGACACCGAGGCACATCGCTGTCGAATCTCTGTACAACCACGACGCAGCATGAGACGATATGCCACGTTGAACCGGACTGGCTTGATAAGGCGGTCCGGTTCAGATCTGTGGTCACAGCCTGATACAACATCTTGATCCAACACAGGGGACTTCTGATGATCCGTTTTCTCACGTTGTTCGTCGCGTTTGGCATGGCGGCAATTGTCAGTCCGCTCGGTAAAGCTCGAGCCGCCGATCCAGTTCGCATTGGAATCCTGGGGATCGATAACTATCAGGCGGTCGAGTACGTCCAGATGTACAACAACCCCAAGGCCGAAGGAGATTTTGCCGGCCTGCGAGTCACCGCCGCTTATCCCGTCACCAGCCCGGACTACCCCAAGAGTGCTGAACTGACGGAAATGTGGAAAGCCCAGATGCTCAGCATCAACAAGGTCCCCGGCGACCCAGTCATCCCCCAGGTCGAAATGGTGACCTCGATCGACGAGTTGCTGAAACGCTGTGACGCCGTGATGATCTTCAGCCTGGATTCCCGGATGCATCTGGCCCAGGCCACGGCAGTCTTGAAGGCCGGCAAACCGCTCTATATTGGTCGGCCATTGGCCTCGACGCCTGAAGATGCCATTGCCATTTTCAAGGTTTCCGAAGAGACGAAGGTGCCTTGCTGGAGCTGCTCGCAACACCGCTTCAGTCCCGGCTTCTTCGGGATGCGCGATCACGCCGAAGTGGGCAAGGTACTAGGCTGCGATGTCTATGGAGGATTTGATGTCAAGGCGGCAGAAGCGGATAAATCGACCCGCGGCCTGCACAGCATTGAGACCCTCTACACGATCATGGGCCCGGGAGTCGTCAAAGTCTCGTGCACTTCAACGCCCACCGTCGAGTCCATAACCGCGGTCTGGGCTGACGGTCGCGTGGGCACTTTCCGCGGGATCAAAGAGGGAGCTGTCAAATACAGCGCGACGGTCTTCGGCGACAAAGGTGTCTCCACGGCCGGCATCTATGGGCACGGCATCCCGGTCAATGGCATCGTCCCGACCAATGACAAGTACATGGGCTACGGCGGCCTGGCCATTCAGATGGCCAAGTTCTTTAAGGGCGGACCAGTCCCCGTCACTCCCGCCGAGACTCTGGAGATTCATTCACTCTTCGTAGCAGCCGACGCCAGCCGGGCTCAAAACGGAGTCGTCGTTCCGTTGCAGAAACTGACGACGGCGAAGTAGAGATCGCACTCGTCAACCATGGGACGCCCAGGTTTGCGAACTTGGGCGTCCTTCTTACGAGGTTTTCACGCGAAACTACTTGCGTGAATTCGCGGGCCAATCGACTGAATCACTCCGCGCGGTCTTCAGATAGGCATCAATCCTGGCCGTAATATCAGGATGCTGAGTCGCGACATTCGTACGGTCGCCGATGTCATTCTGCAGGTCGTACAACACAACCGGGGCCGACAAACTTCGTTCGCGGATCCCCTTCCAGCGGCCTTGATACAATGCCGCCTGATTGAAGCCACCTTCGTGGAATTCCCAGTACAGTAACTCGTGCGTCGGTTGCTTGATCTGAGATGACAACAACTCTGGCACGAAGCTGATCGAATCCAATCCCGCGGGCAGCTGGGCACCAGCGAGCTCGCACGCGGTGGCAAACCAATCGCCGAAGTATCCCACATGGGCCGACTCGCGGTTCGAGGCGATGTGACCTGGCCACCTTGCGATGAAGGGGACCCGGATCCCGCCGTCGGTCAGACTGCGCTTGATGCCACTCAGTGGACCTGCCGGCTGGAATCGCGCGAGGTTGTGGTTGCTTTCGTCATGCGGACCGTTGTCGCTGGTAAAGATCAACAGCGTGTTTTGTTCGAGACCCAGCTTTTTCAATTCGTCGAGCATCCGGCCCACATATCCGTCGAGCCGCGTGATCATCGCCGCCTGACCTTTGTCCGGATTCGGCCAGTCCTGAGCTGCATAGGGCCCATAGTCGGGCACCTGAGCTCCGTCCTTCAACGCCCGCTGGCGTTCATTGTTGGCATGCGGGATGACCATGCTCCAGTATAAAAAGAACGGACGATCCCGATTCTGCCCGACAAACTTGATGGCTTCGTTGGCAAACAGATCGTCCGCGAAGACTTTAGCCTCAGTGGCATATCCCGCCCCGGTATTTCCGACCGGAGTCACCACGTTGGGCAACGTGACTCGCTCTTCATTGCGCCACAGAAAACTCGGGAAGTGATTGTGTGCATGACTTTGGTTGAGGTAACCAAAGAACTCATTAAACCCTTGCTTGCGAGGCAATCCCGATTCCGCCGCACCAGCGTCACCCAGCCCCCATTTGCCAACCAAGGCGGTACGATAGCCCGCCCCCTGCAGCGCGCGGGCAACCGTGACATCGTCCGGACGCAGTGCCTGTGCGATCGGATTTCGAGCTCCCGCGTTCCCGCGAACACGAGTATGCCCATGATGCTGCCCCGTCATCAGGACACTGCGCGAGGGAGCACACACGGTTGCTCCCGCATAGAACTGAGTGAATCGCAATCCCTCGCGTGCCATGCGATCCAGCGATGGAGTCCGAATGACTTTCTGCCCATAGCAACCCAGGTCACCGTACCCGAGATCATCCGCCATGATCCAAATCAGATTGGGCTTCTCAGCCGCCAATCCCGGCCAGGGTGAGAAACACAATGAGGCGACGATCAGCAGCACTGGCAGGAATCGTTTCATGTGACTCAATCTCGTTGGTGCGAATGTCGGACCGGGCTGATGGGATGGCGAGGTTAATGGGAGGGCGAGGCTCCCGCCGAGCCTAAAGCGACCGCCAGGTCGGCGTCCGCCGGAGGCCGTGATATGGAAATGCCTCCGGCGGTCGCCGAGCTAAAGCTCGTGTTAGGCTCGGCGGGAGCCTCGCCCTCCCATTGACCGCAATGGTTATCCCTCCATTGGCATGAAAAGGTTAAGTTAAACCGCTCTAGCCGCGGAGCGGATCATGCTGCCGCCATGCCGGCGGACAGATCGCATTGAGCTTCGCGAAGTGTTCAGCGGGAATCGTCACGCTGGCCGCCTGCACGGCATCTTGAATCTGCTCGAGCCGCTTGACTCCCACCACCATCGACGTCATCGCCGGTTGCGACAAGGTCCAGCTCAGCGAATACTGCGAGACCGGCACGCCCAGTTCCCCTGCGAGCTTTTCAATCCCTTCCAGGCGATCGAACAGGGCATCGTCCTGCTTCCAGATCCAGTCGGGTTTCTCAGCGGCACGAGTGCCGTCGGGAGGGGGCTGGCCGCGTCGATACTTGCCCGTGAGCAGCCCCCCTTGCAGGGCCTGGTACGGGGTGACGCCAATGCCATGCTTCACGCAGAACGGCAGGTCATATTCGAATTCACGCCGCAACAGGCTGAAGGGGATCTGCGAACTGACGACGCGCGGCCCCCCTTGTCGCTCGGCAATCCACAGCATTTCACACAGTTGCCACGCCGAATGATTCGACATCCCGAAATTGCGGATCTTGCCTTGCCGCAGGGCAATGTCGATGGCTTCCAGCGTGGTCTCCATCGGGACATGTTTGTCGGGCCAATGGACGATGTAGAGATCGATGTAGTCGGTCTGCAGGCGTTGCAGACTGCGGTCCACTTCCCGCAGAATGTGCACGCTCGAGAGCCCGCGTTCCTGCGGCCCCGGTCCGACCGGAGCCCCGACTTTGGTAGCGATGATCATCTTGTCGCGACGATCCCGCAATGCCTTCCCGACAATCTCCTCGGCGACTCCACCGGGACTTCCCAGGTACCGGGCATAGCCTTCATAGACGTTGGCCGTATCGACGAAATTGATGCCCAAATCGATGGCCTGGTGGATCAGACGAACCGCATCAGCCTCGGGCACCGGTGAGCCGAACGTCATAGTCCCCAGACATATCGGCGAGACTAGCAGTCCGCTGTTGCCGAGTGTGCGATATTGCATCAGGAAATCTCCATGAGATAGAGCCTACGTTGGCAGTAATTGAGGGATGACGCAGAGGAAATGGTACATCCCTGTAGCCACGCTCGCCAGAGCGTGGGCCGAATGCGAAATCGCCCCAAGCACTTGGCGACCGTGGGGACAAACAGGCAACTCAAACCAAATCGGCCGAGTGCCGTTTGTGCCGGTTGCATGGCAGACGTCAAACGTGTCGATCTGCGTGGGCTGCAAAGAGTTTTCCATGTGGGAAAACTACACCTGCCGATACCGAGAGGGTTGTCTTTATCTATATCCCCCAAGACACCCACCTTGGTCTTCCATGCTCCCTGACATTGCCGACCGCATTATTCATATCCGCACCCTGTCTGAGCTGCGGACCTTTATACGAGAAATGTTATGTGCCAAAGAAAACTTAATCTCTGAGCAGTTTCCCGTGACTGAAACGATTTTGAGGCGCGGTGAGCGATCCTGTGGCCTGCAGTTCCAACTGTTCGGCCCGCGCAGCATCCGCCTGGGAGCCATCTGGGCCGCAGATCACAACGTGATCTATTTCTACGCGGCCAATGGCGAACGTTATTTGAAACTCCCCCTGCAGCACCGGATCGCCGAAGAACTCGTCGCGGTCTGAAAAGGTAGCCTTCACGCTCTGCATTATCAGCCGGAACGCGCTAGCGTCCGGTTCGGGGACAAAGTTGGGTTTCTGGCCGCGCCGAACCGTGGGCTAACGCCCAGCGGCTGATTTCGGATCAGTCCCAAATCTTCAAACTGGCGCCCAAGTAACCGAAAAGGCCGATTCTCCGAACGGTGCCATTTGGGTGGCGTAGGACGCGTAATTTGGTCAACTGGGAAGTTCTGGTGGCTTGACGTTCCTCGCGCAAGTCCTATAGTAGGGAAATCTCAGCCGAAGTGGCGGAATGGCAGACGCACTGGATTCAAAATCCAGCGAGGTTTACTCCTCGTGTGGGTTCGACTCCCACCTTCGGCACTCTGAGAAAAAAGGACTTACGACAAAAATCGTAAGTCCTTTTTTCGTTTTCAATGCTGGAGCCTCGCCCTCGCGTCGCAATCATTCCGACTCATGCTTGCGGAAGAGGCTCAGGAAACGGTCTTCGTAGTCCTTAAAGACCTTCAGACGGTCCAGTTCGCGTTTCAGCTCATAGGCCTTGGAACGATCCTGCCTGGCCTGTGCGAACAACTGCTCGATATGTTGCTCGTCCCGAGGGGCGAGGCCGGGTTCTTCTTCGACCATCGGTTCCGTAGCAAACTCCGGCTTCTCTTCTCCTTCCGACTGCCGCTGTTCGATCGCGTTCTCAACCTGGGCCAGCAACTGCCCGAGATTATGGTCCATGATGCGGGCCTGCTCGACCAGTTCGTGGGTATCGAGATCAATGCCCGCCAGGCTGCTGAAGACCCTGAGGACTGCCAGCGACGCCTTGGGAAACGGCAGTTGCGCAAAGATGTGGGGCATCTCACCCAGCAGACAAGTCCCCCGCAATCCGCGTTCGGCAGCGACCCCCAGCAGAACTCCGTTCAAGCCACTGATGTGACCTTCCTCAAACAGATCGATGTCCAGCGACTTCAACTGTTCGAGTCCCGCCGCGTCGGTCGCCGCACCAAATACGCGTGACATATGTTCGGGATGCATCTGCGTCGCCATCGCCGCGAAGGTAAAGACTCGTTCGACCCCGAGCTTCTGGGCCAGGTCGATCAGGCTGTGACAGAACAGGTACTTGCCGGTCTGCGGTTGAGCCTCACCGATAAACACAATGATGTCATGCTGCCCCTGGGGATCAGTCCAGGCAAACAATCGGCTGCGGGGCAAGTATCCTGGCCGGATCAAGCCGGCGGTGACTTCCACATGTTCCAGTTCGAAGAACTCCTTGGGAGAGAATTCCGCCAGCAGGTTCATACCCAGCTTGGCCATCATATAGTAGCCGGCACTCAGCGCGACCTGCCCCATTCCCGGCCACACGGCAATCAGCCACGGTTTATGAAGTGTTTTTAATTCAGCACTCATGATTAAGCCTCCTCCAGCGGAGTTGTCGCGGTGCCGGGAGGCCCCTCGTTATCGCTCATAGGTCCCGACCAATTCGGCCACGTCAATGACGTGACCATGGATCTCCTTCAACAAATCCAACTTGGTGCAGCCCGCTGGCAGATTGACTGGCCGAGCCAGCGCGTACAGCCGGAAATGGTAGTGATGCACACCATGCCCCCGCGGCGGTTCGGGCCCGCGATAACAGGTGGTGCGACCGGACGGCCAGGAATTCTGTCCCTGCAGAATTCCCCCGGACGAATCCGTCGCCGCGTCCCCACCAATTCCTTCTGGCAGTTGTCGCCAGTCGGCGGGGATCTTATAGACCACCCAATGGACCCACGGCTCACTGGTCGGAGCATCGGGGTCGTCACAGATCAGCGCGAACTCCTGAGTCTCGTCATGGGCATGATCCCAACTCAACGCGGGCGATAAATCACGACCATCGCCGGTATAATCCACCGGGATGGGGCCTTGACAGGGAAACGCCGTGGAAGACAGTTTCATTTTCATTTCAGGCTCCTTTGCAACTCCGCATCATCAATTATAGCCGGAACCAAAGCCAAGTCGTGAAATAGTCTTAAGGTAGCAGCGATTTTCAATTGAAAGTCCAGAGCGACACGCCAAATGCGTCAGCGGAACGGTACTAGCCGGCGGCGCCTTCGCGTT